>JAZNRG010000058.1:0-2945 GCA_045590575.1 Acutalibacteraceae bacterium
TGATAATCACGGAATGTCCATTTGAATTTTACTTTACTGAAATCTTTCATAACATCACATCCGTTTGCCGATTTTTACAAATATAATTATATCATATATTTTCGGTTTTTCATCATGCTTTTTTGAATTTTTTAAAAAAGACGGCAGATTTCTCTGCCGTCAAAATGATTTATCCAATTAGTGATTCATACCGCAAGCGCAGACTTTATTCTGACCGAAAAGCTTCTGGAAGAAGAGAACAATCTTGAAGAAGAAGCCTGCAATACCGCCCTTGTGGCATTTGCATTCGCAGTTTTCTGCACGGTTATATTCGCAAAGGTCGCAGGTTGCATCGTTGCCGTCTGTGTATGAATGTTCGCATATAACCTCTGTGATTTCAACCTTGTCGGAGAGTTCATATCTGCCGGCATCGTAAGTCACGATACAGATATACTCGCATTTTTCGTCGGGAGTGAGTGTTGCATCTGTTGCGCCGTCAACCTTTTCAAGATATGTGCCGTTTACAGTTGCTTTTGCGGTAAGACCGGGCTCGCCGTAGCAATAAACGGCATAAACACCTGTGTATTCCACTTCAAAGGTGTAGCTTCCGTTTGTTTCGCTTGCTGTTAACTCATAATCTATATAATCTTCATCGGATTCAATACCGATACATTCTTCAACAGTACCGTTAATATCAAGAGTTAATTTGTCGCCTTCTTCAAGATAAATCCAGAAGAAGTGATAATAATTTTTGTCTTCATCATAAATTGCAGGTTCATGAGCAGGAGTCCAGCCTACAGATTCACTGTAAGTTGAAACTGTATCAAGTTCTGCAACTTTAACTATGTACTTATCTGTGATTTCTGCTTCGCCTTCTCTTACTTTATACCACTGATAAGAAGCATTTGCTTCGGGAGCGATTTCAACATAAGGCTCGTCAGCTGTGGGCTGATGTGAGATTTCTGCATAATTTACAACTGTTACGTCATATGTAACAGTGTCATCATAAGTACAAAATTGCAAATAGTAAACCTCACCTGCTTCTGCTTCAAACTCACAGCAGAAATTATAATCCCAGGTATAATCATTATCATCATCAGATGCAATCCGAGTGCCGAAAGCGTCATAGACATAAACGTAGGGGTCAATTTCATCATCTTTGCCGCCGTTATCGGAATAGACAACGTATTTGCCGTCTGCTTCGGGGGTAAAGGTTAATTCCGCATAAGCATCTTTAGGAGCGGTAACAGACTTTGTTTCGTTGAGTGCGATTGTGTAATCAGCCGCAAAAGCTGTCATCGGAATTGCGGCAACAATCATAACGATTGCCATAACAGCCGCTATAATCTTGCGTGTTTTCTTCATAAAAAACTCTCCTTTACATTTTTGTATATCCGCAAGGATATATCTTGACATCATAATTCTATCACCTTTTTTCGGTTTGCACATTGTACTTTAGTCCAGAAATGAAACTTTTTTTTAAAATATTTTATATTTATATTTAAAAAGACGGCAGATTGCTCTGCCGCCTTGGGTAATTGAATTATTCGTGAATCTTTGTTGCACCGAAGAGGCTCTTGAAGAAGCCGATAATCTTCTGGAAGAAGCCTGCGTTTGATTTAACGGTGGTTGTGCTTACAACCTCGTTGCCGTACATATCTGTCATATATGTGCCGTCAGCAAGTTTTACCTTTGCCGTGAAGGTTGTGTCACCGCTTGAATTTGAGATAGCTTTAACGTTGCCCTCTGCATCAACGCTCCAGTTGAAGCAGTTGTTGCTTGCAGACCATTCAACCTTTGCACCTTCGGGAATATTTGCAAAATTCGGGCGGATAAGAACACCGTCCTTGCAGTTGATGCTCTTTGTTTTGGGCTCTCTGATAACAGAAAGCTTTTCGAGTGTTTCCGTTTTGACGTTGCCGCAATCGGTGCACTTATAGGTGATTTTACCTTCAGCTTCGGTTGTGGGTGCTACGTAGGAATCCTCGATGTAGTTATGACCCTTTGCGGGTGAAACTTCCTTATAGCTTGCACTGCAGGTATTGCACTTATATGTTGCCTCGCCGCTCGAAGTACAGGTTGCCGTGTCGGAAACAAGACCGTAGATATGACCTGTTGCAGGAGAATCAACAACCTTTGTTTCTGTGCAGCCTGTTGTTGTGCATTTATAAGTTGCCTTGCCGCCTGCCTTACAGGTTGCGGTGTCGCTTACAAGAGTCCATGTATGATCTGTTTTAGGGATTGTGACATACTTGTAGCCACAGTCAAACGTGTTGCCTTTCGGGTCAATTTTACCGCTGTTGGTGCATTTGTAAATATTTCTACCTTCTGAATAGCAGGTTGCCGGAATTCTTCTCCACATTACCCATGTATGGTTACCCGTTTCGCCGAAGTAATGACCGCAGCCGTCGCAGACATAGCCTTCGCCACAGTTGTAGAGTGTGTTTGTAACGCCGTCCAATGTACTTCCCTCAAGATCTTCATAAGAACACGCTTCGTGTGCACCATATTCCAACTTGTGGTCATTGGGGCAGGCATCTTCGGGAGCATGAGTTTCACAAGCCCACCAATGGTGAGTTTCATTGCGTTCAAGATCCATTGCGTTGCCGTAGTCGCAGTTGTTATCAAGACCGCAGGTCACGCATACGCTTTCACCTGCTCTGTAACCGTGGATTCCTTTGTCGACAGTCTTATTACATCTGTAGCAATACTTCCAATGGTACATACTATCAGATGACCAGGGATCTGAATATTCTTCATATGTGTGACCGAGAGCAGCACTGGTGTCTGTATTGACATTACCGCACTTGGTACAGATTTCGGTTATTGTGCCTCTCCATGTGCAGGTTGCAGTATTTGAAATCTCATAGTAATCGTGTGTTTCGCAAGGCGTAACGGCATTGATAAGCACTGTGTAGGGTTTAACACCGCAAAGCTTACCATCCTTATCCATAAGCACAAAGGTA
>JAZNRG010000059.1:0-6696 GCA_045590575.1 Acutalibacteraceae bacterium
TCATCGTTATGGGAATCATCATTCTTTGTGTTTCTGCGCTCAACAGTCTCGGCTCTCCCGACAGACAGAAGAAGAGAGACGAAAAGAAGGCAGCGAAAGCTGCGGCAAAGGCTGCAAACTCAACAAATCAAAGCAATTAACAAAATGGAAGGGGTTGTCGTCGGTCAGCCCCTTTTTTGAAAAAGGTGAGAACAATGTCCCACACTTCAAATATAAAAACCAATCCCGATGCCTGCCCGCTTGCCAAAAAATGCGGCGGCTGCCAGCTTCAGAACATGACTTATGACCGTCAGCTGAAATGGAAGCAGGCAAGGTGCGAAATTCTGCTGAAAAAATTCGGCAAGGTTGAAAAAATAATCGGCATGGAAAACCCTTATCACTACCGCAACAAGGTTCAGGCGGCATTCGGCAGAACAAAAAGCGGCAAAATAATTTCAGGCGTTTATCAGTCGGGCACCCACAGAATCGTTTCCGTGGACAGCTGTATGACCGAAGACATAATTGCCGATGAAATCATTGTTGATATCCGCAATATGCTCCCGAAGTTCAAAATATGGACTTATGATGAGGACAAGGGCACGGGTTTTCTCCGCCATGTGCTTGTAAAAAGAGGATTTTCAAGCGGCGAGGTTATGGTTGTTATCGTCGGCTCAAGCGGATATTTCCCCATGAAAAAGAAATTCACCGCCGCTCTGCTTGATAAGCATCCCGAAATAACAACCGTTGTTCTGAATATCAATCCCAAGAACACGAATCTCGTGCTCGGCGACAAGGAGGAAATCCTCTACGGTAACGGCTATATTGAGGACACCCTCTGCGGCAGAGTTTTCAGAATTTCTCCTAAATCGTTTTATCAGATTAATCCCGTGCAGACCGAAAAGCTCTACGGCAAGGCTATGGAACTTGCTCAGCTTGATAAGAACACAACCGTGCTTGATGCATACTGCGGAATCGGCACAATCGGTCTTGTTGCGGCAAAAACCGCAGGCAATGTTATCGGCGTTGAGCTGAACCCCGATGCCGTAAAGGATGCAATTTCAAACGCAAAGCGCAACAATGCCGAAAACGCAAAGTTCTATTGTGCCGATGCGGGCGATTTTATGCAGGAGCTTGCACTCGCAGGCGAAAAATTCGATGTTGTTTTTATGGACCCGCCCCGTTCGGGAAGCAGCAAAAAATTCATTGATTCTCTTGCCGTTGCAGACCCGAAAAAGGTTGTTTATATCTCCTGCAATCCCGAAACCCTCGCGCGCGACCTCGGAATGCTCATCAAAAAAGGCTATAAGGTCAGAAAAATCTGCCCCGTCGATATGTTCCCTCACACAAATCATATAGAGACGGTTGTTCAGTTGTCCCAACGCAAACCCGACGCATATATTGACATAGATTTAGACCTTGATGAGCTGGATATCACCGCATCCGAAAGCAAGGCAACCTATGATGAAATCAAGGAATATGTGTTCAAAAAGTTCGGACTGAAGGTTTCTTCGTTATATATAGCTCAGGTTAAAGCAAAACACGGAATCATTGAAACAGAATGCTATAACAAAGGCAAAGACGGCCACCGTGTCCCCAATTGCCCGAAAGAAAAAGAAGACGCCATTACCGATGCGTTGAAGTATTTTAAGATGGTATAACAAAATTTCCCGCACAGTTTTTTACTGTGCGGGGAATTTTTTAGTGCTTTTTGCCGCAGAAGCATTCAAGATTATTTCCGAAAAGTTTCTGGAAGAAGAGAACTATCTTAAAGAAGAAGCCTGCTATGCCGCCCTGATGGCACTTACATTCGCAATCTTCATATTCTGCCGTTATCGTTATCTTTCCGTTTGACAAAACAATCGTTGTGTCGGGGGACTCCGAATTCTCTACTGTTGCTCCGTCAACAGTCCAATAGCTAAAAATTTTGCCGTCAACCTGAGGTGCGGATACAGCTATTGTTGCACCGGGTTTCAACTCACCGCTTGTAACAACACCTTCGCTGATTGTTACCTTAGTTTCAGATGCAATATGTTCGCTGATAGCAGTTTCACCGAGAATTTCATTACCGCATTCGGGGCAAATATATGATTTCTCAAACACAGCTGTTACTGTTACATTTTCGGCGGGCATTGTTTCGGGGATAGTACCGTCCCACTTGATGAACTTATATTCTGCTTTTGTAGGTGTAACAGGTTCAGAAACCATGGAACCGTAAAGATACTTTGTTTCTGTTGACACTCCGTCAACAACAGTTGTGAATGTGTAAGTATTTCTGTCAATATACACTTTCAAAACAAGTGAATTGTCAGCAGCAACCGTTCCTGAAAGAATACTCTTTTTAGAGTTGAGTGCATAACCTGTTTCAACAGTATATACAGCATTGACTGTTGAATCGGTTGTTCCGCCAAGGATCTGAACAACTTTTTCATAATCACCTGATGTATTCATTGTGTATGTTTCAACAGTGTATCGTGTGTCAGTTGCCGCAACCCATTCAGCAACAAACTTTTTGCCGTCAACGCTATCCATTACACCGACTTCGGGTGACCATTTTGAGAAAATATAACCTTGTTTTTCGGGCGTTTGGGGAGCAACTATCTGAGCATCAAACTCAGTTGTAACCGTCTTTTCTTCTGTGTCATCATCCCAGTTGCCGCCGTTTGCATCAAACACTGCATCATAGCTTTTTGCACTCCATGTTGCGGTAAATGTTAAATTCTCTGCTGGCATTGAGTTGGGAATTCCAGGAGTCCATCCGGTAAAGGTGTAGCCTATTTTTGCAGGATCATCTGGTTTGGTGATTGTTCCACATTCAGTTTCTTGGTTTATAGTTTCCTTACCGTCTGCAATCCACGTAACATTAAATGTTCGGGGTAAGACTGTAACCTCACAAGATACACTAAAGTCACCGTCTTCGGTAGTTACAGTAATTGTTGCTGTACCAGGAGAACGTGCGATTATTGTTCCATCGTTGCTTACAGCGACAATATTCTTATTACTTGTACTCCATACAACATTTCTGTTTGATGCGTTATTCGGTAATACAGATGCAATCAACTTGTCACTTTGAGTGTTAATGATTTCCATGGAATTAAAATTGAGAGAAACAGACTCTGCAGCAACATAATCAATATACTTTTCTTCTGTAATCTCACCGCAAGCAGTGCAAAGTCTAACTTGCTTTTCTTCCTCTGTTTCTGTAGCAGGAACAGTTGTCCATTCTCCTGGAATATGGGCTGAGGATTCACTGTATTCAATCTCGCAATATCCGCAAACCGAGCATTCATGGGATATAATGCCTCTTGCAGAGCAGGTTGCTTCGCAATCGGTTACCCATTCGCCAAAGGAATGAGTTTCGCAGCTGCCTGCAGACAGAATTTCGATATCAAGAACATCCTCGCAAACGCCGCAGCGCTTAACTGCAAATCCGTCATATGCTGAAGTGGGATTGAGGATCACTTCGTACCCGTCTACCGAGCACTCGTGCTGTTCAACAACAGTTATATCATACTCATATCTGTTGCCTTTACTGTCCTCTATAACCAAAATACCACCGTCGGTGTTCTGTGGAATAACGGAAATTATTCCGTCGCCGGTAAATGTAAGCACACCGTCTTTAACTACTGCCGTTTCATTATCGCAGGAAATTTCAAAATCATCGCCCTCAAAGAAATTAAGCGCATAGGTCATCAGGCCTTCTTCTTCCTCTTCCTTTTTTTCAATCCACGCATTAAATGTAATCTCGCCAGTTGCATCCTTTGCTTTGAATTCCGCAATTTCTTTTTCGACCGCTATTATTTCGCGTTTTACGTCGTTGTAATTTAACGGATCGTCAAGTCCGGGAATCAGTTTGAGATAAGACGGAGCCGCCTCGTTCCAGACTTCAGCCATTATAGCTTTCATTAAATTGCCATAGTACGAACTGACATTAGATACGCCAAAATACTGTGCCCCTGTGTCTATAGTAGAATAAGACCACGGAATACTTGTTGTGTTCGAATCATATTCCGACAAAACAACATTTTTCAGTGCAAACACAACAGGTAGCGATTCTATGGCTGTTCTGATAGCATCAAATATATCGAATTTTTTAAGTGCTTTTTCATCATCGGAGTCAAGGAGATTTCCTAATGCTTCAACATCTTTGATAAGTGCTTTTATATCATCATAAGAATGCTCTTCCAAAAATGTTTCGGGGTTAGATGCAAATGCATCTAATATCAGAATTATAGTTGAATCTCCGATTCTTGCAGCACAATCAAGTGCTTTGTTGCCCGACGATGTGTATTTTCTCAGAAGTTTTGAAATTGACTTATACAGATCTCTTGCAAGATCAAGTTTAGCCTCCGGCAGATACGATGTTGATTTCAAGAATTTATCCAAAGCCTTTTCGCAACCTGAAATACATTTATCAAGAGCACTGAGTGCATCGAATGCAGCTTTTATGCCTTTGTATGCTTCAAGCAACCCTTCAATTCCGTCAATCAAACCGACTATTTTTTGAAGCTCATACTCAATCAACTCGGATTCAAATAAAATATTAACGGATATTTCCATAACTATTTTATCGCCGGGTTTAAATTCTTTAACAAATTCGTGACCAACGAAATCTTCATCCATATAAGTTTCGTTGACTATTTCTCCGTTAGAGTAGTAAACTATCTTACTTTGCTCAACATTTCTGATCAAATGACAAACATTATAAAGTGATTTATCCGAAACATTCGTGAGAGTAATTCTGATGGGATAATCTACGCCGTGGTATGCCGCATCGGGGAACTCAAAGTGAAGATTCAATGCACTGCCTGCCCATACCTGAACAGCCTTTTCAGTAACAAATTCTTCATTTATCTCTTCTTCAAAAGGCATAATTGTTCCTTCAAGTTTTGCTTTAAGATCGTAATTTCCTTCTTTATCACCTCTGACATACCAATGAACAGATTTCGACTCACCTTCCGAAATATGTTCAATTGTCTGAATCAAGCTTTGCGGTTCTTCAACCATTGCTGCAAGCGAAAGACCATCGGGAAGTTCAAGTTCACATATGAGATTTTCAAGTGTATCAGTCTGCGAATTGTTGATAACAAGCATTTCAACATCAAACATCTCTTTAAGCCATGTTATTTCGCCGCGAATAATAAGATACATATATTCGCTGACGGGGTAAACAACTATTTTATCTTCGCCTTTTTCCTTTGGTTCAATTACAAAATGACCTTTATTGTTATCCTCCGGCGGTATCCATGTCCATGAACGGCCTGTTCCGTCCCCCCCGTTTCCCGTGTTGTCGTTTGAGGGCGATTGGCTGCTAATTATGTCTCCGTCAACATTCATATAGAAGAACAGGCTTGCCCAATCTATTTCGGGTTCAAACTCAAGCTTTAATTCATATTTGAATACATGGCTGTTTGACGGGTTGGATGTATCTATTCCTGCATCAAGAATTTCTTCATAAGTCATTTCCTTTGATGTAAGTTCGACTTCGTAGGTTTCTTTATCACTCAAGCCTATAACTGGAATATCATTTTCACCAGCTTTAATGGTAACATTCAAGTTTCGGGTAAGACAGTTATCTGCGTATGCGGATATAGTCTGTTTTCCGACAGGAAGAACTACGCTTACTTTACCACTTGAGTCTGTTGTGAATGTGTTTTCACCGTCTTTTTCAGTAGAAATAAATATACTTGCGCCTTCTATCGGCTCTTTTGACTGTGCATTAACAACAGTAAAGTTTGCAAGACCGTAACTGTCATTCTCGTCTATATCAATTTGAATTCTTTCTATGGCTTTTTCTTCACGTTCAAAGCACACCGAACAAACTCTTACTGAAAGTCCTTCGGCAAGAACAGTTGCTTCTTTTTCTGTTATCCAATTCCCGAACGCATGACCGGAAGCCGACAGACTGCGTGTTGCTTCATAATTACAAACGGAACAAAAGCTATGTTCTATTCCTTGTTTTATACAAGTCGGTGCTGTTTTTACACTCCATTCACTAAGTGCGTGTCCTGTTGCGTGAATAATTTCCGTTATGGTTATTTCTTCGCAGACAGTACATTTCTTTATCTTTTCTCCGTTTTCGTTACAAGTTGCTTCTTTCGTTAATTCCCACTCACCATCAGTGTGACCTGTTGCAGGGATTGTTTCTGTATATTCAGAACCACATTCACAGGTATATTTTTTCGTCCCGGCTGTAGTACAACCCGGTTGTGTTTCTATCGTTAATGAGTAAGAATGAAAGCCGATATCATTTGCATCTGCATATTTTTTGGCATAACTATCTTCCATATCGGAACAAATATATGCATTTCTGCATCCACTCAAAACATTAGTTCCAATTGAAGTTACACTTGAAGGAATATAAACACAACCAAGACTATCACAATCACTAATCGCAGAATCACAAATGTTTATTACACTATCCGGGATTGTTATACTTGTAAGATTATCGCATAAAGCAAAGGCATATGTGGCAATAGTCAATGTTCCTTCTTTGATTAAATAAGAACCTTCTATTGTTTGTTTAACACTTATAAGATGCCTTCCTATATAAAGAGCATCATTTACCCAATTGTTTGTATCATTATAATATCCTGTATTTATTAATGCATAGCCATCTATATTTGTTACTCCGTTTGGAATGTCAATGCTTATGAGGCTATCACAATCAGCAAATGCAGCTCCACCTATGCTTGTTACACTATTTGGAATCGTTATGCT
>JAZNRG010000060.1:0-12921 GCA_045590575.1 Acutalibacteraceae bacterium
CAGAGACAGCTTCACCTGAAACTTCTTCAAGTACATTTGCCATTGATTCAAATTCCATTGTGAAACCCTCCTTACTTTACAAATGCGAGAATAAGACCGCCTGCGATAACTGATGCAACCTGACCTGAAACGTTGACACCGACAGCCTGCATAAGCAGGAAGTTTGTCTTATCTTCTTCAAGACCCATTTTGTTGACAACACGTGACGCCATGGGGAATGCAGAGATACCTGCAGCACCGATCATGGGGTTGATTTTGTTGCCTTCCTTGAGGAAGAGGTTCATAAGCTTTGCAAGCATAACGCCGCCGAATGTATCGAAAACGAATGCAACAAGACCGAGAAGCATAATGATGATTGTTTCAACACGAAGGAATTCTGCTGCAGTCATTCTTGAAGCGATTGTGATACCAAGGAAGATGGTGATAAGGTTTGCAAGAACGTTCTGTGCTGTCTGTGAAAGTGAATTGAGAACACCGCATTCTCTGATAAGGTTACCGAACATGAGGAAACCGATAAGAGCAACTGCGTCAGGAGCAACAAGACCTACAATGATTGTAACAAAGATGGGGAAAAGGATTCTTGTTGTCTTGGAAACCTTTTTCTTTGTGTTCTTCATTCTGATAAGACGCTCTTTCTTTGTTGTGCAGAGCTTGATGATGGGAGGCTGAACGATGGGAACGAGAGCCATATATGAATATGCAGCAACCATAATAGCAGCTGTGTAATTTGAATCAAGCATATTTGCAACGAAGATAGAGGTGGGGCCGTCAGCAGCACCGATAATAGCGATTGAAGCGGCATCCTTGAGGTCGAAGCCGAAAAGCGATGCAAGGCAGAGAGTAAAGAAAATACCGAACTGAGCCGCTGCACCGAAAATCATAAGCTTGGGGTTGGACAATACGGGACCGAAGTCAATCATCGCACCGATACCGATGAAAAGAATCAGCGGGAAAAGCTCGTGGCTGTCGATACCGATTTCAAATAAGAAATCAATAACTGCTCTTACGCCTGATACCTCGCCTGTTACTGCGGGGTCGGGAATGGGGAGGTTGACAAGGATAGCACCAAAGCCCATCGGGAGCAAAAGAGTGGGTTCCATTTCTTTCTTGATGGCAAGGAAAATAAGCAATGCACCGATTGCCCACATAACTACCTGCTGCCATTCAAGATTGAACAGATTAGCAAAAACTGCAGACATTTTAAAATCTTCCTTTCTTTGACCGAAATCAAAGAAATTTTACCACTTTTATTCATATTTTGCAAGCTATAAATGAAAATAATAAAAATTTTTAATTAACTGATTTCTGATTACGGGCAAAAAAATTTGTAATAAATTAATGGAAGCGTATAAAAATGCAAAAAAATATATCACAAAAATGCAGAATTGGTAGGTCACAATAGTGCAAATCAACAAAATTTTGCAAGATTTCAAAATAACACTTGCAAAATCGATTCATATATTATAAAATATACAAAGTTTAGCATTTAAATTCGGAGGTTTTCGATTATGAACATTCAGAACTTATCCCGTGAACAGCTTGCAGAAAGGCTTACTGCTCTCACTGAAAAATACAATGAATATAAAAGCCTCGGTCTTAGCCTTGATATGTCAAGAGGCAAACCCGGTGCGGATCAGCTTGAATTATCAAACGAAATGCTTGATCCCGCACTTCTCGGCAACTATAAAGCATCCAACGGCTTTGACGTTCGTAACTACGGTATTCTTGACGGTATCCCCGAATGCAAGAATCTTTTTGCTGAAATTTTTGATGTTCCTGCAGATAATGTTATTGTTTTCGGTAATGCCAGCCTCACCATTATGTATGACTATATCGCTCAATGCATGATTTTCGGCGCAGGTGCAGAACCCTGGGCGGCACAGAACGGAATCAGATTCCTCTGCCCCGTTCCCGGCTATGACAGACACTTTGCTATTCTTGAGCAGTTCGGCATTGAAATGGTCAATATCCCCACAGACGAAAACGGTCCCGATATGGATATGATTGATGAACTCATCAAAGACGAAAAGGTTAAGGGTATTATCTGCGTTCCTATGTATTCAAACCCTTCAGGTATCACTTATTCAGACGAAACCGTGCGTCGCTTTGCCGCACTCAAGCCTGCCGCAAAAGATTTCAGAGTTATCTGGGATAACGCATATTGCGTGCATCATGTTACCGATAACCACGATAAGATTCTCGACATTTTTGCAGCGGCAAAAGAACATGGCAGCGAAGATATGTTTATCGAAGTAACCTCAACTTCAAAAATCAGCTTCCCCGGTGCAGGTGTTTCTGCTCTTGCCGCATCGGATACCAACATAAAGGCTATCAAGGGCAGAATGACCGTTCAGACAATAGGCTATGATAAAATCAATATGCTCCGCCACGCAAACTATTTTAAGAATATTGACGGCATAAAAGCTCATATGCACAGGCACGCAGAAATTCTCAAACCCAAGTTCAATGCTGTTCTTGATGCATTCGAAAAGAACCTTGCCGGTAAAGGAATCGCATCATGGACAAATCCCAACGGCGGTTATTTCATCAGCCTTGATGTTTACAAAGGCTGTGCCAAAAGAACCGTAAACCTTTGCAAGGAAGCGGGAGTTACTCTTACCGGTGCAGGTGCAACATTCCCCTACGGTAAAGACCCCGAAGATAAAAATATCCGCATTGCCCCCACCTTCCCGTCAAGGGACGAACTCTGCAAAGCGGTTGAGATTCTTTGCCTTTGCGTTGAAATTTCCGCAATCGAAAAGATTCTCGGTTAATAATCCCATTATGTTGCCGATCCCTTTCATCATAGGGATCGGCTTTCTGTTTATATTATTGTATAATATTTTTCTTATAATTCATCATTAATAACATTTTTATTTTCATTGTTTAAAGGTTATGATATAAATATCAAAAAATATATGTTTTCGACTTGAAACAATTAAATTTTTGGTATATATTGGTGTTATAAGATTAATGCGGAGGTACAATATGTCTGTATTTAATATTATATCTCTTTTCGGCGGACTTGCTCTTTTTCTTTTCGGTATGAGCACAATGTCAGACGGGCTTGAAAAAACCGCAGGCGGCAAGCTCGAAAAAATACTGAAAAAAATGACTGATAAACCGATAAAAGCACTCATACTCGGTATTGGTATAACCGCAACTATTCAGTCATCATCAGCAGTAACCGTTATGCTTGTTGGTCTTGTTAACTCGGGAATAATGAGTCTGAGCCAATCAATCGGCGTTATAATGGGTTCCAACATCGGTACAACCGTAACTGCTTGGATTATAAGCCTTGCGGGGATTGAGAGCGATAATTTTTTTGTCAGTCTGCTCAAGCCGACTAATTTCTCACCAATCATTGCATTTATTGGCATTCTTCTTGTAATGGTGGCAAAGAAAAACCGCTCAAAAGATATCGGAAGCATCTGCCTCGGATTTGCAATTCTGATGTTCGGAATGGAAATGATGAGCGACTCAATGGCTCCACTTTCGGATATGCCTGAATTTGCCGAAATTATGATTAAATTCAACAATCCCATTCTCGGCATTATAGTGGGTCTTGTTCTTACGGCAATTATTCAGAGTTCTTCGGCAACAGTCGGTATTCTTCAGGCACTTTCACTAACGGGTGTTTTATCATACAGTATGGCAATCCCAATCATTATGGGTCAGAATATAGGCACCTGCGTCACCGCTTTGATTTCAAGCATAGGTGTCGGAAAAAACGCAAAAAGAGTAACTGCAATTCATATATATTTTAATATAATTGGAACGATTATTCTTCTGTCGGGTTTTTATATTGCAAACATGGTTTTTAATTTTGCTTTTGCAGATTCCGCCACTGACCCTGCAGGCATTGCAATCGTTCACAGCATTTTCAATATTGCATCAACAATTATTCTTTTTCCGTTTTCTAAGCAGCTTGAATTTCTTGCAAGAAAAACTGTCAAAGACAGCAAAGGCTCAAAAGCATTCATCGACGAAAGACTGCTCAACTCCCCTGCTCTTGCGGTTTCGGAATGCAAAAATTACACCGTAAAAATGGGCAACATTGCCATTGAATCACTCATTAATTCATTGGAAATGCTCGACGGTTTTGACAGAAATAAAGCTGAAAAAATCGTTAAAAACGAGCAAATTCTTGATGAATACGAAGATAAATTAGGCACCTTCCTCGTTAAAATTTCAAGTCATACTTTAACGGATGAGGACAGCAACACTGTTTCAACACTTCTTCACGTTATCGGCGATTTTGAAAGAATCGGCGACCACGCTGTAAATATAATGAAAGCATCCGAAGAAATCTACAATAAAGAGATCAGTTTCTCCGAAAGTGCTTTAAAAGAGCTTAAGGTTGCCACTGATGCAATTATGGAAATTCTCAGATTAACGGAAAACGCATTCATCGAAAACGATATTTCGCTTGCAATGGGCATCGAGCCTCTTGAACAGGTTATCGACGATATTCTTTCAGACATCAAGTCAAGACATATAACAAGACTCACGGGTGGCAACTGCACAATTGAGCTTGGATTTGTGCTTTCCGACCTGCTCACCAACTTTGAAAGAGTATCCGACCACTGCTCAAACATTGCCGTTTGCATTATTCAGATTAGCAATTCGCTTTTCAACACCCATGAATATCTGAATGATTATAAGTCTTCTGGCAGCAAGGAATTCACCGACAAATTCAGCGAATACAAGAAAAAGTATATATTGCCTTAAAGGATGTTAAAAATGAAAAAACTCTTATCTTTATTAATTATTGTCACAATACTGACCGCTTCTTTATGCGGCTGCGGAAGCATTATCAAGCATAAAACCGACTTACCCACAGTAAATGCCGAAACATCAAACATCACCCCCGAGAACAACGGATATAACCTCACATTCACCTTCGAAGTGATTGACGCAAACGGAAACACAGAAAAAAAAGAGCTTGAAGCCAACGATTCAAACCTCGGCACCGTGCTTCAAAGACTCGGCCTTATCAAAGGCGAGCAGGGACCTTACGGTCTGTATATAAAAGAAGTCAACGGTATAACAGCCGACTACGACAAAGACGGCACCTACTGGGCTTTATACATCAATGACGAATACGCTATGTCAGGCGTTGACCAGATTGAAATAACAAACGGTGCGACTTATTCATTCAGAATAGAAACAATGTAAAAACAGCAAAAGAACCTCTGCAAAAAATGCAGAGGTTCTTTTTGGTGCCGGTGACCGGGGTCGAACCGGTACGGTATCGCTACCACCAGATTTTGAGTCTGGCACGTCTGCCAATTCCATCACACCGGCAAATCAGCTTTACTATTATAGCGTAACGGAAATCAAAAATCAAGTGGTATTTATTCTATTTTTTTATCTTTCGCAAGATATAAGCCGATGAAGCTATCATAATCAATGCTAAAAGAACCGAAACAACAACTCTTACCCACTCAAAACCTGTTGAAGCAATCATAATTGAAGTCGGGCCGTCTGCACCGCCGATTATCGCAACATCGGTTGAAGGCGCAATCGCAATGCACAGACTGATCGCAACCATTACGGCAAACAGAAGTATGCAAAATGAAATAATAATCAAACAAACAGCAACAATGATAAGAAGTGTTCTGCGGCTTTTTGAGTTTTTCTGAGCTATCATTTCATTAAGATTTTCGAGCTTCTGCGATATCTTCTCGAGTTCTGTTTTTGTGTCAACCGTTTCAACGGTTTCTCCGAGAAACTGACTGACAGGTACATCAAAAACTTCGGCAATCGAAATCAGCATTTCAGAATCGGGTACGGATAAATCCTGCTCCCATTTTGATACAGTCTGCCTTACCACATTAAGTTTTGCGGCAAGTTCTTCCTGTGACATTCCTTTTTCTTTTCTTAATTTTTTTATGTTTTCGCTGAGCATTTCATCGCCTCCGGGTATGATTATACTCAAATTCGTTCGTTGCAGCAAGCAACGGAAACTAACATTTCAAAAAAACGGCACCTCAAAGCTGAAGTGCCGTTAAGATTTTGTTTATCTGCCTGAGTTTGCTGTGGTCTTAAGAGTAACATCGTGGTAGCCGCCTTCAACGATTGAAGTTGCGGAAACAACGGTGAGCTTTGCGTTAGCCTGAAGGTCGGGAATATTGAGCACACCAACGTTGCACATTGTTGACTTAACCTTGTAGAGACTCTTAGCAACGTTATCGCTGAGAGGACCCGCATAGGTTACGTATGAGTCAACGCCTTCTTCAAAGCTGAGCTTTGCCTTGCCACCGAGGTCATATCTCTGCCAGTTTCTTGCTCTGTTGGAGCCTTCACCCCAATATTCCTTAACGTAAACGCCGTTAACAAGGAGCTTGTTGGTGGGGCTTTCGTCGAATCTTGCAAAATATCTGCCGAGCATAAGGAAATCGGCGCCCATTGCAAGAGCAAGAGTCATATGATAGTCGTGAACGATACCGCCGTCTGAGCAGATGGGAACATAAATACCTGTTTCCTTAAAATACTCATCTCTTGCAGCTGCAACTTCAATAAGAGCAGTTGCCTGACCTCTGCCGATACCCTTTGTTTCACGGGTGATGCAGATTGAACCGCCGCCGATACCAACCTTTACAAAGTCTGCGCCTGCCTTGGCAAGGAAAAGGAAGCCTTCACGGTCAACAACGTTACCTGCACCAACCTTAACCTTATCGCCATACTTTTCACGGATGAAAGCAAGAGTCTGCTCCTGCCATACGGTATAGCCTTCTGATGAGTCTATGCAAAGAACATCTGCACCTGCTTCTACAAGAGCGGGAACACGCTTTTCATAGTCAAGAGTGTTGATACCTGCGCCAACGATGTAGCTCTTGTTTGCATCAAGGAGTTCCTGAGGATTCTCCTTGTGCTGTGAATAGTCCTTACGGAATACGAAATAAAGGAGCTTACCTTCTGCGTTTATGATGGGAAGAGAGTTGAGCTTGTTTTCCCAGATAATATCATTAGCTTCCTTGAGAGTTGTTGACTCGGGAGCAGTAACAAGCTTATCAAAAGGAGTCATAAAATCGGCAACTGGAGTGTCAGCACTCATTCTGCTGACCCTGTAGTCTCTGCCGGTAACAACGCCAACGAGTTTACCGTTGGGAGTGCCGTCTTCGGTAACAGCCATTGTGCTGTGACCTGTCTGCTCATAAAGCTCAAGAACTTCTGCAAGAGTTGATTCGGGTCTGAGGTTTGAATCGCTTACAACAAAACCTGCTTTATATCCTTTAACTCTGGCAACCATAGCAGCTTCGTCTTCGATTGACTGTGAACCGTAGATAAACGAAACGCCGCCTTCTTTTGCAAGGGCGATTGCCATTGTGTCATTTGAAACAGACTGCATAATTGCAGAAACCATGGGGATGTTGAGGCAGATGGGGCATTCCTCTTCTCCCTTTCTGTATTTAACAAGAGGTGTTCTCAAGCTGACATTTGCGGGGATGCATTCCCTTGAGGTATAACCGGGAATAAGAAGATACTCACTGAAAGTTCTTGAAGGTTCCTGACAATAAATAGCCATTACTATCACTCCTTTTATTTTTTAACCAAAATTTATATAAACAATATTTTATATCATAAAATCAAAAATGTAAATACACAAATAGAACTAAATTATTTTATATTATCTGCAGAATTCTTGTATATAGTTGCCGATACATTTTTCAATTATCTCGATTGCCTTGTCTTTGTTCTGAACTTCGTCAACAACAGTTTCCTTATCTTCGAGATTTTTATAAACCTTAAAGAAATGCTTCATCTCATCAAAAACGTGCTTGGGAAGCTCACTGATATCCTTATATCCGTTATAGTTGGGGTCGTTGAACGGAATTGATATAATCTTTTCATCGAGCTTACCGCTGTCTTTCATTGTTATAACGCCGATGGGATAGCAGCGAACAAGAGTCATAGGGTCTATCTTTTCACTGCAGATAACAACAACGTCAAGCGGGTCTCCGTCATCGCCGTATGTTCTGGGAATAAAGCCATAGTTTGCCGGATAATGGGTTGAAGTGTAAAGAATTCTGTCAAGCATAAGGAAACCCGTTTCCTTATCAAGCTCATATTTCTTCTTACTGCCCTTTGTTATTTCAATAACAGCCATAAAATCTTCTGGATTGATTCTTTTCGGGCTGACATCGTGCCAGATATTACTCATTAATTATTACCTCCTAAAAGCCTCTGCCTCCGCCGCCGTGGCTTCTGCCGCCAGACGAACGGTGAACGGATGAACCTCCGCCGAAACTTCCACCGCCTCTGTGATGGTTATTATTGTTGTTGCGCGGAATCTTGGTTGTTACAACATTTCTGCTGATTATTGTGTCGTTTGATGAAGTCAAATTAAGAATTATATCTTCGGAGCCGAACTCGTCGCCCTTGCCTTGGTTCTTATATCTGCCTTTGACAAAGAACACAGCTATGGCACCAACTGCGAGACCGACTGCAAGATAAAAAAGAAAATCGGTAAATTCAAATCTGTTATCAGATGAATAACCGCCGTTATATTCATAATCATCAATAATTTCCCAGTTGCCGTCGCTGTCTGTCTGATAATAATCTCCGTCAAACTGAATTATATTATCTTCAAATTCTTCTTCGCCGAAATACCATTCATCATCTGTAATATAAAAATCGTTGTTTTCATCAATAACCGTGTCCGTTGCTGTTGCAGTGCGAATCATTCCGAGAACCGCATCGAAATAATATCCGCCGGAAAGCTCGCTATATCCGCCGTCAATAACGGATTCAATCTCCGAATCGCTGAACGCAAGCTGACAGTCGCCTGTTGTTGAAATCCAGACATTGCGGTTATCCATATCAATCAGAATAAGAAAACTGTTTTCCTGCCAGCCTTCGGTATCAATGAGATTATCAAGAAAATCATCGGCGTATTCCTCCGAGGGTAAACCCGAAGTGAAATCCGTGGTTACGACAGCCAGCGAAAAATCTTTTTCCTGAGAAAAAATTTCCGCCTCTTCGATAATACTTAATTCCTCAGCATCAGTAAACAAATCAGCATCGTCATATACACCCGTATTATAAGCAAAGCTGTTTACGCTGAAACAAAGAAGTACAGCAAAAAATACTGCAAGCTTTTTCATCAGAGAATCACCCCCACAATTGAGAGTAATACGGTTACCGCTGAAGCAACACCTGCAAAAAGACCGATAAGCTTATTTTTGCTAACGGGAAGTTCACCGTAAACCTTGCCTGTCTGTGCATTGAGAGCATAAATATAATTCTTATCTTTATGTTTATAATTCAGCACCCAGACAGGTAAAAGATTATACTTTAAGGTTTTTGCACCAATGTTTAAATGACCGTCAGTAACGGAAACGTTGGCTTCATTTATGGTGTTTTTAAGTCTTTCAGAAGAAAAATTTCTGATTTTCTGATTAACTTTCTCTTCTATTTCGGAAAATTCAACATCTCTTTTTTCTGCAAAGAATCCTGAAAGATAAGACATTGAAAACGGCACAAAATCCTTACTGTCAAACGGACAAACATATTTAAGAATATCTATGTCTTTATTTCTGAGTGCCGCCTCAGGCATATTGACTATCTGCATATCTCCCTGCCTGAAATGACCTTTCACGGTGCTTTCGGTATATTTGAGGTCACCGACAACCCACGTTTTAACATGGCGGGATTTTGCATTGATTGAGCCGTTTGCCGTGCAGTCAATATACCAATAAGGGAAATATACACCCTTAATTTCTTCGAGCCTTGATTCAGAAATAAAATCCTTTGGCAGGAACTTTTTCTTTGAGCAAAGCTCCTTGAATTTAAGGATTGCCTCTTTCTTATCGATTTTGAAAGGAATAATATAATCGGGCTTCAATGAACCGCTGAGCTTACCCGACAAAACAATGGGGTTGGAGCAATAATAACAGGTCGTTGCAGCAGTTGTTTCATCGGTAACAACCTCTGCGCCACAGCTCGGGCATACATAGAGCAGCGCATGCTCAAATTCCGAATCGGCAGGAGTTTCTGCTTCAGCTTCAAGTTTGTTATCATTTTCAAAGAAATCTTCTTCCTTGAAAACAGAATCACAATATTCGCATTTGAAATCCTGCTTTTCGGCATCAAACTTAAGACCTGCACCGCAGGCGGGACACTTATACTGAACAGCTTCCAAAGAACTCACTCCTTCCTCAAAGCAAATCAGGACAAATTATTTTTTATAAGTCGTGAATCTGAATTTAACGCCGTTGTGCTCATTTTCTTCACCGACAAAAACAAGCTTCCATTCAGATTTTTCATCAAGATTCGGAAAAAATTTATCCGCTTCTTTTGAAGAATCAACCTTGGTAACAAAAGCAGTGTCACAATAAGGCAAAAGCAAATCATATACGATCGAGCCGCCGATAACATAAACGGAATCGCTGTCATAATTCTTAAGAACTTCAAAAAGCTCTTCAACGGAATGAACGGCGATAACATCGGGCGCACTCCAGCTTTCATCCTTTGTGAGAACAATATTCACTCTGTTGGGCAATGCTTTGGGGCCGGGAAAAGTCATAAAAGTTGCTCTGCCCATAACAACAACATTGCCGGTTGTTGTTTCTCTGAAAAACTTCATATCTGCGGGAATATGGTTGAGAAGTTTATCGCCGATACCTATACCCCAGTTATTATCAACATTAACTATAGCTTTCATATATATACCTCTGTCAGATTGCAACGGGAATCTTTTCGTTGAAATCGTGGAATTTATAGTTTTCGAAAGAAAAGCTGTCTTTTGTGAACTGATAGAAATCGGTAATACTCTTATCCATAACGAAATCGGGAGCATCATAGGGGTCGCGGCTGACAAGCTCTTCGATAATGGGTATATGGCGGTCATAAATATGAGCATCAGCAATAACGTGAACAAATTCACCAACCTCAAGTCCGCTGACCTGAGCAAACATATGAACAAGAGCAGCATACTGCGCAACATTCCAGGCATTTGCGGCAAGCATATCCTGCGAACGCTGATTGAGAATTGCGTTGAGCTTGTTGCCCGAGGTGTTGAAAGTCATACTGTATGCGCAAGGATAAAGAGCCATTTCGCTCAGGTCCTGATGCACATAAATATTGGTCATTATTCTTCTGCTCTGAGGATTATTTTTAAGGTCATAAAGCACCCTGTCTACCTGGTCCATATCGCCCTCACGATAATGGTGCTTTACTCCGAGCTGATAGCCGTATGCCTTTCCGATTGAACCGTTTTCGTCAGCCCATGAGTCCCACACGTGGCTGCCGAGGTCGGCAATATTATTGGACTTCTTCTGCCAGATCCAGAGAATTTCGTCAACGGCACTCTTTATAAATGTTTTTCTGATGGTCTGAGCAGGAAATTCCTTGCTAAGGTCATATCTGTTCACAACACCGAACTTCTTGACGGTATGGGCAGGCGTGCCGTCTTCCCATCTGGGGCGGACATCAAGCTCGGTATCCCAGAAACCGTTTGTTAATATATCTTTACAAGTATCAATAAAAACTTTATCAGCAAAACTCATAATTAAACTCCTAAACTTTTAATATAGTCGGCAATACCCTGCTCAAAATTAACTCCGAGCCTTGTGTCGGTACCTGCCTCAAAGGTTCTTTTAATTGCTCCGCAAGTGAAATTGAGAGCAATACACGCACTTTGAAAAATATCTTTTCCTCGCAGATAAGCGCCCGTCAGCGCAGATGCAAAAATATCACCCGTGCCGTAATAAATTCCTCCGTATTTAGCAGATGAAAAATAAACGGTTTCGGAATTATCCCTGCATTTAACGGCGCATCCGATATCATTATCGGTAAAAGAAACACCCGTAAGAACAACCTTTGAAGTTCCAAAATCAAGCAGTCCCGAAAGAAGGCTTTCGATATATCCCTTTGTGTGCGGCGATTCTTTATATTCCTTATCAAGAAGAAATGCCGCTTCCGTTATGTTCGGAACAATAATATCGGCTTTTTTGCAAAGACATAACATTTCCTTGGCGAATGAATCGTCAAAGGTTTTATACATCTTGCCGCCGTCTGCCATAGCGGGGTCAACAATCACAACCGTATTATCGTTTCTGAAATCATCGATAAAATCGCAGACGATATCAACCTGCTCCGTTGAGCCGAGAAATCCGCTGTAAATACCGTCAAACGATACTCCGAGTGAACTCCAATGCTTTGCAAAAGGAATAAGGTCATCGGTAAGGTCACGGTATGTATACCCTTTCATATCGCCTGTGTGCGTAGACAAAACAGCAGTGGGCATAACAGCAGTTTCAATGCCTGCGGCAGAGATAATCGGAATCGCCGCTGTAAGAGAGCATTTACCTATGCCCGAAATATCGTGAATTGCCGCTACCCTCTTTTGCATTCCGCATCACCTGCCTGAAAATATATTTATCATATTATAAACCACTATAAACTAATTTTCAATAATAAAACACGCAAAAATACATTTTTATATATTAATATATATTTTTGTTATATTGTTCAAAAAAGTCTTTACACTTTGATAAAAAAATGTTAATATATAATACAAATAATTTGAAATTCTTTCAAAGGAGAAGTGATTATGAAAAAAATAAGCCAAAAAATAATCAGCATCATTCTCGCTGTATCGCTTATCATCGGCGGCGGTTCAATGAGCATGGCTTCCGCAGTTGAGGCTGTTCAGGTTCTTGAAACAGTTGGTCTTTCAATTGTTGAAGCAATCTTCACCACTCTTGTCGGCGGTCTTAATCTTATCGTTCCCGACAGCAAGGATTTTGTTAAGGTCAGCGAACGCAGCCTTGAAAACTTCTATGAAGGCACAGGCGAGTTCAAAGATGAGGCAGCTGCAGGTGCAAAATGGAGCCTTGGTCATGCAAAGGCATCTCTCGTTCCCGATAACTGGGAAACCCACACATATTACCTCGGCGGTTTCATCGACCCCAA
>JAZNRG010000061.1:0-9231 GCA_045590575.1 Acutalibacteraceae bacterium
CGGTTCAATCAAAGTGTTCGATGCATCAACATTCAGCGTTAATGGCGAAACACTCGACAGCTATATGGCCGATGTTGACACAGACGATGCTTACACACCCGACACAGAAGTAATTGCAGACGGTTATTTCCACGAATCCGAATACCGTTCAGCTCCTTACTTCGACCTTAAGATTGACGGCATCAAACTTCTTAACGAAGCTTATTAATCAGAATTCAAGTTTAGGCGGAGGTAAAACTCCGCCTAAACATTATTTTATTTTGAAAAGATTTTTCAGTTATTGAGCGACCTTTTGAAAATAAAATTGCGGAGGTAAAAAAGTGAACGTTCCTGCGATTGAATTAAAGAATATAACAAAAACATTCGGTAATGTTGTTGCAAACAAAAATGTTTCTCTTACCGTTAACAAAGGCGAGATTCTTTCTATTCTTGGTGAAAACGGTAGCGGCAAAACAACTCTAATGAATATGATTTCGGGTATTTACTATCCCGACAGCGGTCATATTTTCATTGACGGCAAAGAAGTTGTTATCCGTTCTCCAAAGGATGCTTTTGACTATAAAATCGGTATGATTCATCAGCATTTCAAACTTGTTGATGTTTTCACAGCTGCCGAAAACATAGTTCTCGGTATTGAGGAAAAAGGTAAATACAACATAAAGAAATCAACACGTGAAATCAAAGCTATCACGGATAAATACGGCTTTGAAATAGATCTTAACAAAAAAATTTATGAAATGTCCGTATCCGAAAAGCAAACAGTCGAGATTGTTAAAGTGCTTTACAAAGGAGCCGATATCCTCATTCTTGATGAACCCACGGCTGTTCTTACTCCCCAGGAAACACGGAAGCTTTTTGCGGTTCTGAGAAAAATGAAAGAAAGCGGCAAGAGTATAATAATCATCACTCACAAGCTTCATGAAGTTCTTTCACTTTCCGACAAGGTTGCCGTTCTGCGTAAAGGCGAATATATCGGTACGGTAGAAACAAAAAACACAAATGAGGCCGAGCTTACCGAAATGATGGTCGGTCAGAAGGTTGAGCTCAATATCGGCAGAACCGAACCGCAGAACCCCGAAAAGAGAATTGAAGTTCTTAATATCAGCTGCGTTAACAGAGACGGTGTGAAGGTTCTTGATAACATTTCCTTCACCGCAAATTCGGGCGAAATTCTCGGCATTGCAGGAATTGCGGGAAGCGGTCAGCGTGAGCTTCTCGAGTCTATCGCAGGTCTGCAAAGGCTTAACGAAGGCAACATCCTTTATTATGACCCTAACACGGGTAAAATTGATAATTTGCGCGACAAAACACCCGTTCAGATAAGAGACCTCGGTGTCAGACTTTCGTTTGTTCCCGAAGACAGATTAGGTATGGGTCTTGTGGGCAACATGGATATTGTTGACAATATGATGCTAAGAAGCTACAAAAAAGGTAAATCTCTTTTTGTTGACCGAAAGCAACCCAAAACACTTGCCAAAAAAATTATAGAAGATCTCGGTGTTGTTACTCCCGGAACTTCAACTCCCGTCAGAAGACTTTCAGGCGGTAACGTTCAAAAAATCCTCGTCGGAAGAGAAATTGCCGCATCCCCCACCGTTCTTATGGCTGCTTATCCCGTAAGAGGTCTTGATATCAATTCATCTTATTTGATTTATAATCTTCTTAATCAGCAGAAAGAAAACGGTGTTGCCGTTATTTTCGTTGGCGAAGACCTCGACGTCCTTCTCGAGCTTTGCGACAAAATTATGGTTATCAGTTCAGGCAGAATATCGGGAACTGTTGATGCAAGAACCGCAACCAAAGAAGAGCTCGGTATGCTTATGACAAAACACGGAGGTGAAAACAATGAGCAATAACAGCAGCAAAGTCCATGAACCGTTGTTTCATATTGTAAAACGAGGCGGTCTCTCTGTCGGTGCATCATGGGTAATAAGAATTCTTTCCGTTATTGCCGCTCTTGTTGTTTGCGGTATCGTTACCATCGTTCTCACCGGTGAAAACCCCATAAAAGTTTATTCAACAATGATTGAGGGCGCAATAGGTTCCGAGCGTAGAATATGGTCACTTTTCCAGAATGTTGCCATACTGCTCTGTATTTCACTTGCCGTTACCCCCGCATTTAAGATGAAATTCTGGAATATCGGTGCGGAAGGTCAGGTTCTTATCGGCGGACTCGCAACAGCCGCTTGTATGATTTATTTCGGCGAATCTCTGCCCCCCGTCGTTTTATTCCCCGTTATGATAATCGCCAGCGTTCTTGCAGGTGCAATCTGGGCAATTATTCCCGCATTCTTCAAAGCCAACTGGAACACCAACGAAACTCTTTTCACACTTATGATGAACTATATTGCAATGCAGATTGTTTCATACTTTGTGTTCCTTCATTCCAACCCCGTAGGTTCCGGTAAAATCGGCATTATCAACAGCGTATCTCAAGCAGGCTGGCTTCCGAAAATCGGCGGTAAAACTTATCTTTTCAACATTATCATCGTTGCCGTACTTACAATCGGAATGTATATTTATCTCAAATATAACAAGCACGGTTATGAAATTTCCGTTGTCGGCGAAAGTGAAAACACCGCTAAATATATTGGTATCAACGTTAAAAAGGTAATTCTCCGAACAATGTTCCTTTCGGGTGCCGTTTGCGGCATTGCAGGTCTTCTTCTTGTTTCGGGAACTGACCATTCAATCGCAAAAGAAACCGTTGACGGCAGAGGCTTTACCGCAATTATGGTATCCTGGCTCGCAAAATTCAATCCTATCTATATGATTCTCACATCCCTTCTGATTGTGTTCCTTGAAAAAGGCGCAAGTCAGATATCAACCGATTTCGGTCTGAATGATTCATTCTCGGAAATTCTTACAGGTATAATCATCTTCTTCATTATCGGAAGCGAATTTTTTGTTAACTATTCAATCAAATTCCGTCAGAAGGATAAGGAGGCGAACAAATAAATGATAATTGCTTTTATTCAGAGAGCCATTGTTCAGGGCATTCCCCTTTTGTTCGGCTCTACAGGTGAAATAATAACCGAGAAAGCAGGTCATCTTAACCTTGGCACAGCAGGCGTTATGTATGTAGGCGGCATATCGGGTGTCATAGGTGCCTTCATTTACGAAAACTCAGTTGAAACTGTCAATCCCGTTCTTGCGGTTCTGATTCCGATCTTAACCTCTATTCTCGGTTCACTTTTAATGGGACTCATTTATTCCGTTCTCACAGTTACATTAAGAGCCAATCAGAATGTTACGGGTCTTGCGCTCACAACATTCGGTGTAGGTGTAGGTAATTTCTTCGGCGGTTCACTCATAAAACTCACCAACAGCGAACTCCCTTCAATCGCCCTTTCCGCAACAAGCAACTGTTTTAAAACAAAAATACCTTTTGCAGATAATCTCGGCTGGTTCGGTGATATCTTCCTTTCCTACAGCTTCCTTGCCTATGTTGCAATTATCATCGCTCTTGCAAGTGCATTTTTCTTCAACAAAACAAGAAAAGGTCTCAGCCTCAGAGCAATCGGTGAAAACCCCGCAACGGCTGATGCGGCAGGTATTAACGTTTCAAAATATAAGTATGCCGCAACCTGCATAGGCAGCATAATTGCCGGACTCGGTGGTCTTTATTATGTTATGGACTACGCTTGCGGAGTATGGTCGAACGACGGCTTCGGTGACAGAGGATGGCTTGCAATCGCACTTGTTATTTTTGCAGTCTGGAAACCCAATCTGAGCATATTAGGCTCAATTCTTTTCGGCGGACTTCTCATTGTTCACAATTATATCCCAAATCTTACAATGGCATCTCAGGAAATCTTTAAGATGACTCCTTATGTTGTAACTATAATTGTTCTGGTTGTAATCAGTATGAGGAGAAAGAGAGAAAATCTTCCGCCGGCAAGCCTCGGACTTTCATATTTCAGAGAAGAAAGATAAAAATTAATCGGGAAAGATTTGTTTCTTTCCCGATATTTTTTTAACTGCAAATTTCGTAAGATCGGGTCGTTCTTATCTTGTGTCATACCTATCGTGGCACTCGTCACCAAGAATTTCTGTTACGGTGTTATAGGTTATGAGCAATCCAATGTCGCTGAGAATATCGATTTCTGTATTTTCAAGCATAAAGCTGATTTTGTTATATTATTTCTTGCTGTTTCATATTATCTATTGATATGCATTACAGGAGGAATAATTTTGAAAGGAATCGTTGAGCAGCGAGCCGTTGAGCTTGCTGAATATATTATTGAAAACAAAACAACCGTCAGAGCAGCTGCAAAAAAATTCGGAATCAGCAAAAGTACGGTTCATATGGATGTATCGTCAAGGCTGAAAAAATTCAACCCGTCATTATATAATGATGTAAGGAAAATACTTGACATCAACAAAGCAGAAAGACACATCAGAGGCGGTATGGCAACAAAACAAAAATTTACAAAATAAATAAAAAATATTGAATTTAATAATCTGATATGATAAAATTATTAAGAAATAAATGAAAGGATTGTTCATTATGAAGCAGCTTAAAATAGGCATTATCGGTGCCGGCAGAATCGGCTCTCTTCACGCTAAGTCAATTACATATAATGTTCCGACCGCAACTGTTATCGGCATTACGGATGTTTTTATGGCAAACGCAGAAAAAGTTGCAGCCGAGCTCAACATTCCCAAGATTTACAAAGATTATAAAGAAATGCTCGCAGACCCCGAGGTTGAAGCTGTTCTTGTTTGCTCATCAACAGATACACACGCTGACATCGCTATCGAAGCAGCAGAAGCAGGCAAACACATTTTCTGCGAAAAGCCCGTTGACCTCACTCCTGAAAAGGTTAACGCTGTCATTGCAGCCGTTGAGAAAGCAAAGGTTAAACTTCAGGTTGGCTTCAACCGCCGCTTTGACCATAACTTTGCAAACGTAAGAGCAATGGTTAACGACGGTAAAATCGGCGATGTTCATATTATTAAAATCACTTCAAGAGACCCTGCTCCCCCGCCGGCAGAATATTCGGCAGTCAGCGGCGGGATGTTTCTTGATATGACTATTCACGATTTTGATATGGCTCGTTTCCTTGCAGGCAGACAGGTCACCGAAGTTTATCCAAACGCAACCTGCCTTGTTGACCCTGCTATCGGTGAAGCAGGCGATGTTGACACAGCGGTAATCAGCCTTAAATTCGCAAACGGGGCTGTTGGTGTTATTGACAACAGCAGACGTGCCGCATACGGCTATGACCAGAGAATCGAAGTTTTCGGCAGCAAGGGTGCAGCTGTTGCATCAAACGACACCCCCACAAACGTTGTATTTATGGGTAACGAAGGCGTTGTTGCAGATAAGCCTCTCTATTTCTTCCTTGAAAGATATATGCAGTCCTTCAGAGACGAAATGCTTCAGTTTGTTGAGGCAGTAATCGAGGATAAACCCACTCCCACAACAGGCGAAGACGGTCTTAATTCAATTCTCGTTGCTCTTGCAGCAAAGAAATCCGTAGCAGAAGGCAGACCCGTTCAGCTTTCCGAAATGATGTAAAAAAGCAAACGCATTGGTGATATTTCATCAATGCGTTTTTCTTATATCTTCATTTATATTTATTGTAAGTTCAGGAACACTCAACGGATTAAGCTTTTTATTATTTACCGTAAAATATAATCCTTTATCATTAATAAAAGAACAAAAATCATATTCATCAGTTTCAAACGAATACAAACCGCATCCTTTTTCAAACAGTTCTTTTTCAATCTGTTCAACTCCTGTTTCCGGCGAATATACTCTGAGCATTTCTTTTACTGTACTCAGAAATAATTCACTTTTATTAACATCATCCGTGGTCAAAGAAATTTTAATTATATCGCATTGTTTATTCTTAGTCAGTTCAAAAATAATATCTTCATCTGTAAAAACAGTTGTTATGTTTCCTGAAACGATCTCGGCAGCACATCTTATATTCGGAGATACTTCGTTCAGCCTTTCAAAAAATATTTCTTCGTTCATATTACTTTGTGCCGAACAAGAACATAAAAAGAACAAGGAAATAACACAAATAATTATCCTTTTCATATCAATATTTTTTCTTGATTTTAAGGTTGACTGCGGTAATTCCGCCTGCAATACCTCCTGCAACCATCAAAGGCATTAGTATGAATATTCCTCTTCCTGCAGAAGAATTATTAACAATAAACAACACCGATGCAATAATAACTGACACCAACAAACCTGTTACCCCTCCGAAAAGAACCCCTTTTTCTTTGATGGTTCTGACTGACGCAAAACCTGCCGATGCACCCGAAAAAAATCCAATAATCCAGCCTATGACTTTATAATAAGATTCCTCTCCTCCGATTTTAAGAGAAAGCATTGCATAAAGAGCCGTTCCTACAAAAAACACAATACATCCGATTAACACACCTATAAATATTTTTAACAGGAAATTATCAGATTTATCTTCCCTTCTCTTGCTTTTAGTCTTATTATGCATAAAAAAACTCCCCTCGTATTATCTTGTAAATAATATGAAGGGAATCTGATTATTATTCGATTATTCGTCGAAAGTATCGTCCTTTTTCTTGGACTTCTTTCTGTTTTTCTTGCTGTTGTCGGCAGCTTCTTCCATCTTCTTTTTCTTTTCTGCTTCAGCAGCTTCCTTAGCAGCCTGTCTTTCAGCCTCAGCCTTTTCGTTAGCTGTGTTGTTGGTTGAAACAGCCCACTTTGTGATCTTCATCTTGTTTCTGTCTGCACCGGTTTCGATGATGAGAGAATCTTCCTTAACAGTAACAACTCTGCCCATAATGCCGCCGATGGTTGTGATTTCGTCGCCAACCTGAATGCTGTCACGCATATTCTGTTCTTCTTTTTGCTTTTTCTTCTGAGGACGGATCATAACAAAATACATAATTGCAAAAAGAGCTGCCATCATAATAATCATAGACATACCGCCCTGCTGCTGGCCACCTGCAGCACCTGACGCAGCACCGCCCATCTGAGCCATAAGTGAAATAAAGTTCATTGAGTTAACCTCCAAAATATAATGCATCTATTATACAATATCAAATATAAATATGCAAGAGTTAATTAAAATAATTTTAAATTCTTGTATCAAGCAAATCAACATACTTATCGTGATACTCTTTGAATGTTCCGTTATCAAGAGCGTCACGGATTTCCTGCATAAGCATATTATAGAAATGCAGATTATGAATTACGCAAAGACGCATTGCAAGCATTTCCTTCGCTTTAAAAAGATGCCTGATATAAGATCTTGAGAAGCTCTTGCAGGCAGGACAGTTACATTCGGGATCAATTGGGAGAGGATCTTTTTCATACTTCTTGTTGTTAATGTTTATGATACCTTTCTTTATGAAAAGATGACCGTGTCTTGCATTTCTGCTGGGCATAACGCAGTCGAACAAATCAACACCTCTGTAAACCGCTTCAAGAATATTACCTGGAGTTCCGACGCCCATAAGATAACGGATTTTATCGGCAGGCATATGAGGTTCAACCGCAGAAATTATGCGATACATATCCTCCTTCGGTTCACCGACGGCAAGACCGCCTATTGCATAGCCGTCAAGGTCAAGCTTTGCAATTTCCTTCATATGTTCAACACGAAGGTCATCGAAAGTGCAGCCCTGATTTATGCCGAAAAGAAGTTGATTGGGATTGATTGTATCAGGCAGGGAATTGAGCCTTTGCATTTCGTTTTTGCAACGAATAAGCCAGCGGGTTGTTCTTTCGCAGGACTGCTTTGAATATTCATATTTAGCAGGATTTTCAACGCATTCGTCAAAAGCCATTGCAATTGTCGAGCCGAGATTAGACTGAATTCTCATGCTTTCTTCGGGACCCATAAAAATATGTCTGCCGTCAACGTGTGACTGGAAGTAAACGCCCTCTTCCTGAATCTTACGCAGAGAAGAAAGCGAGAAAACCTGAAATCCGCCGCTGTCGGTGAGAATTGGACCGTCCCATGCGGTAAACTTATGAAGTCCGCCCATTTCCTTAACAAGATCATCACCGGGTCTGACGTGGAGATGATAGGTATTTGAAAGCATAACCTGACAGCCGATTTCCTTTAAATCGTTGGCAGAAAGCGCACCTTTGATTGCGCCGCAGGTTGCAACGTTCATAAATGCGGGGGTCTGAACGATGCCGTGAACGGTCTTGAATTCACCGCGTCTGGCATTCCCCTCTTTTTTCAAAAGCTGATACATAATTTATTCTCCGTAAATCATCATACTGTCGCCCAAAGAAAAGAATCTGTACTTCTCTTCAACAGCAACTTTATATGCATTCATAGTGTTCTCATATCCGCAGAATGCGCTGACAAGCATAATAAGAGTGCTTTCAGGAAGATGGAAATTGGTTATAAGGCAGTCGATGCATTTGAATTCATAACCGGGATAAATAAAAATATCTGTCCAACCGTCATCCTCTTTTATTTCGCCTCTGAAGGTTGCAACGGATTCAAGAGTTCTGCAACAGGTTGTGCCGACTGCAAAAACCCTGCCGCCGTTTGCCTTGGTTCTGTTAATCAAATCCGCTGTTTCGGCAGGAAGGTGATAATGCTCGGAATGCATATGATGATCTTTAATATCATCCGCTTTAACCGGTCTGAATGTGCCGAGACCGACATGAAGGGTAACATAACCGATTTCAATGCCCTTATCTCTGATTTTCTGCATAAGTTCAGGGGTGAAATGCAAGCCTGCCGTTGGTGCTGCGGCACTTCCCTCCTCTTTTGCATAAACTGTCTGATATCTGTTTTTATCCTCAAGTTTTTCGGTTATGTAATGAGGAAGAGGCATTTCTCCGACCTTATCAATAACTTCAAAGAAATTACCTTCAAAGCCGAATTTCGCAATACGGTTACCGTCAGGCAAAACCTCAACGATTTCAGCAGATAAAATTCCGTCACCGAAAACAAAAGAATGACCTACCCTTGCTTTTTTGCCGGGACCGGTAATAACTTCCCATGTATCAAATGATTTCTGATTAAGCAAAAGAAATTCAACAACCGAACCGGTATCAGTTCTTTTGCCGTACATTCTTGCGGGAAGAACTTTAGTGTTATTCAGGATAAGGCAATCACCTGGTCTGAAATAATCAAGAACATCGGTGAAAATACCGTGAGTAATTTCGCCTGTTTTTTTGTTCATCGCAAGAAGTCTTGAGCTGTCTCTGGGCTCAACGGGAGTCTGTGCAATAAGTTCCTGCGGCAAATCATAGTAAAAATCGCT
>JAZNRG010000062.1:0-4845 GCA_045590575.1 Acutalibacteraceae bacterium
GGAATTACAGGCATATACACTCATACCGTCCGTTTCACCTGCGCCCCATTGTGAGCCCTGTGAATTCCAGCTTATCTGTTCAACCTGATTTGCCGTATCCTCGGGCATCGCGGTAATATCAAATTCGGTGTCGCAGAATGGGCATTTCAGCTTTTGCACACCTGTATTGAACTCAACCGCACCGCCGCAACACGGACATTTTTGTTCAAGAATTGTTGACAAGGTTAATCATCTCCTTGCTTGTGAATTTCAGTGCTTTCATAAACCATACCGTCTTTGTCATAAACTGTCATTTTGTTTTTGACGTAATATATCACACCTGCCGTTAAGGCAACAAGAACAGCAATGATTACAGCGATTATTGCAGTTTTCATTTTACTACTCATATAAATCAACCATTTCTCTGTGTGCCGCAGAATGCGCAGAATCTGCCATCGTCATTGTTTGCCTGACAAGAAGGGCATACCCAGTTTTGGGATATGGGTTGCTGTACGGGAGGCTGATTGTATCCATTGTTCATCGGTTGATTATACTGATTCTGATGTGCGTAGGGGTTAGCCTGCTGCTGCGCATAAGGATTCTGCTGTCCGTAGGGATTCTGCTGAGCATAGGGATTGGGCTGACCGTAAGCATCTGCAGGAGCATAGCCCTGATTCATAGGCATACCGTTATTCATAGGCTGGTTATAACCACCGGTCATCGGCATACCTGCGTTACCGTTCTGTGTGAGGTTATTGATAACCTGCTGTGCCATCTGCTGATAGCGGTTATATTCCATTGTGCCCATACCCTCAACCTCGCTGTCGTTGAGCCTTACAGTTATTTCATCAAAATAAGGGTTGTTCACCTTGATGTCAATATAGAAATCGTATGTAAACTTGTATCTGGGAGGATTGTAGCTTACTTCCTCACCGTCTTTGCCCTGAGTGTAAATTTCTTCCTTATCCTCGTCAACTCTGAGATTGCAGTTCGTAACGCTTGAAAGCGGAATCACATCGGGGTTTTCATCGCTCCAGCTTCCGGGATTACGGCTTGAAACAACAAAGCTCTGCTTCATCGGGTCGATATAAACTTTATCGTCCTCACCGAAAGTGAACATCGGTGAAAAGCCTGCAAGAATCTGCTTGTTCTGCTCTCTGTATGCAAGCTGCTGTTTGATTTCTTCAACGGTCGAGCTTCTTCTGTCGCTGAAAAACGGTGACAGCTTCCTTGCACAGTCCTTACACATATTGCCGTCTTCGAGTTTTCTGTTGCCCAAAAGTCCGATTTTGTCGCCGCAAATGTCACAATATTTCTTGTCAAAAAGTCCCATGGTTGATTCTCCTTTTATTATTTAATGTCATTTTTGTCAAATCTGTCACCGCATTCGGGGCAGAACTTCGGAACATTATTGGGGTCTTCGGGTTTCCAACCGCATTTATCGCACTGATAGAGAGGCGCATTTGCAGGGCGCTTAGAACCGCAGTTTGAGCAGAAATTACCTTTGTTAACATTTCCGCAGGAACAGGTCCAGCCGTCTGCCTCCGGCTTCTTTGCTCCGCATTCCGTGCAGAAATTTCCGCTTACCGTTGCTCCGCAGGCACATTTCCAACCATTTGCAGGTGCTGCGGGAGTTGCCTGCTGCTGTTGAGCAAACTGCTGTTGCTGTTGTACGCCTGCCTGATACATCTGTGCCGCATTGAAGCCGCCGTTGGCACCCATAGCCATATTGAAGCCCATAAAGCCGTTCATTGCACCGTTTTCGTTGGCTGCCGCAGCCTCCATTGCGTTTGCCTGTGCATCTGTCATTCTGCCTGCCATCATAAACGGGTTTGAGCCCATTGTTGCGGCATCTTCCATCTGATTAATCTTTTTCATATCCTCTTCGGTGAGAGTAATGGGATTAAGTGCAATGGATTCAACGGAGATACCTCTGCGGTCTGTCCATTCAACTTTGAGAGCCGCATTCATTGCATCTTTAAGCTCTGTTGTATGTGCAGGAATCTGTGCAGGACGAAGCTCAAGCTCTGTGAGAGCTGCAAATGCAGGCTGAAGAGCCGAAATGAATTCAGTTTTGAGCTGCATATCAATTTCTTCTCTTCTGTATTCATCGCTGACATTGCCCGCAATTTTTGTATAGAAAAGAATCGGGTCTGTGATTTTGTATGAATACACACCGTTGCATCTTACCTGAACGGTTCTGCTCATACCTATTCTTTTATTAACAACCTCAAACATAAACGGATTCGCTGTGCCGAACTTATTGTCCATTATTTCTTTCATATTGAAATAATAAACTCTCTGGTCCTTGCCTGTATCACCGCCGTATGTAAATCTTTTGCCAATGAGTTTGAATGTTTCTTTGATGCTGTCACCAAGCTTGCCCGAGAAAATGCTGGGTTCTGTTGAGCTGTCATAAGTAAATTCGCCGGGTTCTGCGCAAACCTCAACAACCTTTCCCTGCTCAACGATAATCATACATTGACCGTCTGCAACGGCAATGCCCGAGCCGTTGGAGATAACGTTGTCGCTTCCTTTTGTGTTGGAAGAACGTCCGCCTATTCGCTTCTGTCCTTTAACCATCAGCACGTCGTTTTCAAGTGATTCGCAGTAGAAAAATTCCTTCCACTGGTCAGCCAATACTCCGCCGAGTGCGCCTATGCCTGCTTTAATAAGTCCCATATCATATTTCTCCTTTCGGATTTAAATTTATACTGTGTAATTTTATTGTATTTTCTTTTATATTTAAAAATAAGTAGCCCCAAAGGCTACTTCCTTAAAAAAAGGGCTACCTTTAGGGCTACCGTGTCAAAAACAGCATTTTAAATTTGTGCAGCTTTACAAAAAACACCGTTGCATTCCGTTGTTTGACACTACGGACAAATTATGATAGAATAATATATATTCAAAATAAAGGAGGGATAATATGTCAAGCATTTACGGTTTAGCAATGGCGGTTTCGCTTCTTATGATCGGCGTTTACTATTATGTTGACCGTAAACACGACAAGTGGCTGCTTTTGTTGTTTGTTTCCGTTGCAGTTTGTGACTTTGGCTATTTCTTGTTATCCCTTTCAAAAACGCTCGATGCTGCACTCTGGTCAAACAGAATTGCATATCTCGGCAATGTCTTTCTTCCGTTTTCGCTTCTGATGATGATAATGACCCTGTCACGGTTTGCTTATCCCAAATGGTTACCGAAAGTTCTTGTCGCAGTAAATACGGTTATGCTGTTAATCGCCGCAAGCGGAGGGTGGCTCCCGATATATTACAAAAATGTTTCACTTGATTTCGTCAACGGACTGCCCGTGCTGATTAAAGAATACGGTCCGCTTCATGCAGTTTACAAGGTGTTTCTTTTCGCTTACTTTGCCGCAATGGTTGCGGTTATTGCATACACTGCAGTCAAAAAAACCGTTGTTTCAAGCAAACACACCGTGTTCCTCGCTTTTGTTGTTATCGGCAATATCGCAATATGGCTTGTTGAAAATATGATTCATTCAAGCTTTGAGTTCCATTCAATTTCATATATCGTAACCGAAGGAATGATATTGTTCCTCTATTCGATTTTGCAGGATTACGGAATAACTGACACGCCGAAGGAAGCTGTTACGGTAACGGAACAGCCCGCAGAAACGGCTGAAGCAATCAAGGCTTTCAGCGATGAGCAGATTGAAAGCATTATGAAAAACTGGAGAGCGATAGATACTCTTTCTCAAAGAGAAAGGGAAGTGCTTCGTTTCCTGCTCGAAAACAAAAAACGCAAGGTTATTGCAGAAACACTTTTCGTAACCGAAAGCACAATAAAAAAACATACTGCGGCAATATACCGCAAGCTCGAAACCGCAAACAGAACGGAGCTTTTTGAAAAAGCAAAAGAGTATTCTGATAAATGCTTCCGTTGATGTAAGACAAGAAAACTGTATACCTTTGAGATTATTAAAATGTCAAAGCCGTTACATAAGACATCATTTGATGCTGTTTGTGTAACGGCTTTTGTTTTGTTCAAATATATTTCAGACGAAACTCGTTTTTACAGTTGTTCGCCTATGAAAAAACATCCAAAAAGCCGCCTTTGTAATCAAAGACAGCTTTATAACGCATTATATTGATTATGTTTCTGTAGAATGCAAATTGCTTAATATTATGTTTTCACAAGTTGTAAATTTTAAGATGTAGTGAAACACCAACTTCTCTTGCAGCCTCCATCTTGAACTGGTCAAGAGCAGCTCTTGCCTGAGGAACAACTGAATTATTCTTTGACATTTCATTTACACCCCTTCAAATTCAATTTGCGTTTGCTTTATTATTGTTGCAATCATTCAGGGGTTTATTAATGTTAATTTTTTGATTATTTTGAAAGTTTTTAAACAAAAATGAGGGCAGCCGCAAAGCTGCCCTCATTTTCAGTTAATTATTCAAGTCTCTTTTTTCTGAAGAAAAGAAGTGCGCATGCTGACAAAGCAAAACCAATAAATGCCATAATAAAGGTTAAGGAAATTTCGCTGCCCGTTTGGGGGATATCGGCATTTGTTTCCGCTTTTTCATCTTCAGAGTTTTCCGCATCAGCGTTGTTACCTGCGTCAGATTCGGGCGGATTTTCATCGTCAGACGGGAAATCGGGAATATCAATTTCGGGTATATCCACATCGGGAATTATGGGGATAATAGGAACAATAGGAATGATAGGAACGATGGGAATAATCGGCGGAATGTAAACGTTATTAAATACGGTTTCGTCAACAATTTCTCCGTCTGTTTTGATTATTCTTTCTGCAACAAGCACGCCGTTATTATCCGTTACGGTATAAACCACCTCATAAACTGTTCTGTCGTAAATAAAACCGAGTGTTTTTTCGTTGACTTC
>JAZNRG010000063.1:0-3960 GCA_045590575.1 Acutalibacteraceae bacterium
CCGATGAGGTCGGTCTGAGTGAGCATTACTGCAACGATGATAACACCCATAAGAAGATTTATAACACCGCCGGCGGCAACGATGATAAATCTCTTCCATGCGGATTTGTTGCAAAAAGCATTTTCATTATCGCTGCTTTCGTCTTCACCCTCCATGCTGACAAAACCGCCGATAGGAAGAAGGCGCAGAGCATATTTGGTTTCGCCCTTTTTGAATTTAAAAAGAGTGGGACCCATACCCATTGCAAACTCATTTACCTTAACTTTGAAAAGCTTTGCAAAGGTGAAATGACCAAGCTCATGGAAGAATATTATGAGCCCGAAGAAAAGGATGGCAACAAGTATCGGCCAAACCTTGCCCCAGACCGCCGCCATGGAAAAAAGCGAGATAAATTTCATATAAATAACCTTTCTGTTGCCTCTCTGACAGTTCTGTCTGTTTCAAAAACATCTTCGAGTGTGTAATCGGCAACATTATGAACGCAATCAAAAGCGGCTTCAACCGCCTTCGGAATATCAAGAAAAGTAATTTTTCCGTTTCTGAAAAGCTCGTTTGCTTTTTCGTTTGCCGCATTGACCGCTGCAGGATAAAGACCGCCTTTTTCAAATGCGGTTCTGCAGTGGTTTATGCAGGCAAAGGTTTCATAGTCGGGTTTTTCAAATGTAAGCGTTGCCGCCTCAGCAAGGTCAAGCTGTTTTACGGGACTTACGAATCTGTCGGGATAAGTGAGCGCATACTGAATAGGGATTCTCATATCGGGAACACCGAGCTGAGCGATAACCGAGTTGTCGATATATTCAACAAGCGAATGCACTATGCTCTGCCTGTGAACAAGAATATCGATATCCGATGCTTTTATCCCAAAGAGCCATGCTGCTTCGATAAGCTCCAGACCTTTGTTCATCATTGTAGCAGAGTCGATGGTTATTTTTGCACCCATACTCCAGTTGGGGTGGTTAAGTGCCTCGGCAAGAGTTACCTTTGAAAGCTCTTCTTTGGTTTGGCCGAAAAACGGACCGCCCGATGCGGTAAGGATAAGTCTTTTTATCTGATTCTTACCCTGACAACCCTGAAGTGACTGAAATATCGCCGAATGCTCGCTGTCTACGGGAAGAATGGAAACACCTTTTTTTGCGGCGGAATCAACAACGATTTTACCGCCTGCAACGAGGGTTTCTTTGTTTGCAAGAGCAATGTTGCTGCCCTGCTCTATCGCAGCAAGAGTTGGTGCAAGACCTGCGATACCGACGATGCTGTTGAGAACGGTATCGGCTGTGCAGCGTGAACATTCTTCAACACCTTTTACACCCGAAAGCACTTTTGTTGCGGTATCCGCAACTTTGATTTTCAAATCCTTGGCTGCTTTTTCATCGGCAACCGCCGCAAATTTGGGATTGAATTTTCTGATTTGCTCCTCAATTATATCGGTTCTTGAGTTTGCGGTTAACGCAACAACCTCAAAGCCCATAAGCTGAGCAACCTCAAGAGCCTGAACACCTATTGAACCTGTTGAACCGAGAATTGCAAGGGTTTTAGTCATAATATCAATCCTTTTTATCTTTCTGCAATGGCTACTGCAATTTCAATAAGGGCATACATTGCAGGCATTGTTACAAGGAAACTGTCTATTCTGTCGAGCACGCCGCCGTGACCGGGGAAGAGATTTCCGAAATCCTTTTCGCCGAAGTTACGCTTGATAACAGAAGCAGAGAGGTCTCCGCACATACCGAGAATTGCAAGAACAACCGAGCCTGCGATTACCATCCAGAGCTTGAGAGTATCAAGGTGGAAGCAGGTTTTATCGCAGATAATAAAACCGATTGAGCATACAAGCGCATTACCGAAAACACCTGCAATTGCACCTTCAACCGATTTCTTGGGGCTGATTTTGGGTGAAAGCTTATGTTTACCGAATTTGCTGCCTACAAAATATGCCCATGTATCCGTCATCCAAGCGCAGAACATTGCGCAAAGGATAAGGAGAACACAGTGTGAACGCTGGAAATACTGGGGATAAACATTACAAAGTTCTCTTACTTTAAAGAATGTGCCGAGAGATCCCGGAATAATCAGCGAGCCGAAAATTGCAAATGCAACATGCTCAAACTTCGTTGTTTCGTAATTCTTCAGCATAATTATCAGTAGCAGAATTATATAGCTGCTGATAAATATTGAAGACGGAACGGGAAGATATTCGCTGATATTGTAGTCAACGCAGGCGGGACCTATTGCAGCCACTGCCATTGAAACACCCGTGAGAACCTTATTCTTACACTTTGATACACGCATTATTTCATATGCTGCGATTGCCGCTATGGCACCCATAGGAATACTCATAACACCCTGATAGCCAAGACCTGTAAAGACAACCAGCATAACAACTATAATCGTACATATTAAACCTGTTATTATTCTGACTTTCATTTTTTCACTCTCAATTCAAAAAAATTTGTGTATATATGTTTTTTGCAAATCATCTCCTTCTGCCGAAATCCGCGCAAAATCAAACACCGCCGAAGCGTCTGTTTCTTTTGCTGTAATCTATAATTGCCTTATCCAGATCATCGGTCGTGAAATCAGGCCAAAGAATATCCGAAAACCAGAATTCCGAATATGCTGCCTGCCAGATAAGGAAATTGGAAAGACGGTATTCTCCGCTGGGTCTTATTATGAGGTCGGGATCGGGCTGACCCGCGGTATAAAGATTGCCGTCTATATCATTCAAAGTTATGTCGCAAGCCTTAAGCTCGCCATTCTCCACCTTTTGCGCAACAGCCTTGAAAGCGTGGAGCAATTCGTCTCTGCCGCCGTAATTAACGGCAAGATTAATGGTAATAACTTGTTTGTCAGCCGAATTCTTTTCGAGCTGATCAATGAGCTTTATGATATCTTCGGGAAGTGCGGTTCTGTCGCCGATATAGCGGATGCGCATCCCCTTCTGTTTATTTTCTTCTTCTCTTTCCTGTGCCTCAAAAAGATAATCTCTGAACAAATTCATAATTGCCGAAACCTCGTCGGCAGGTCGTTTCCAGTTTTCGGTTGAAAAAGCATAGAACGTCATAACCTCAATACCGAGCTCTGCAGCATAGTTACAGATGTTTCTGAAAACCTCTGCGCCTGCCTTATGACCCTCGCTTCGCTTGAGCCCTCTGAGCTTTGCCCATCTGCCGTTACCGTCCATAATAACGCCTATGTGTTTGGGCATAACAATGTTTTCTCGCATTTTCTTTGTCATTCTTACTTGCTCCTTCAATCGGATTTGAGGGCGACTGTTACATCGCCCTCAAAACACATTTCGGATTACTTTTCGTAACTCCGGATCAGATTTCCATAATATCCTTTTCTTTTGCGTCTGCAATCTTATCGATTTCCTTGATGTATTTATCGGTGAAGTCCTGGATTTTCTTTTCACCGTGAGCAAGATCATCCTCTGTGATTTCCGATACCTTTTCCATCTTCTTGAGCTTATCGATGCAATCGCGTCTTGTTGAACGGATTGAAACTCTTGATTCCTCTGCCATCTTCTTTACATCCTTGCAGAGTTCCTTACGGCGTTCCTCTGTAATCTGGGGGAACACAAGACGGATGATTCTGCCGTCATTCTGAGGATTGATACCGATTTCAGATGCCTGAATTGCCTTTTCAATTGTGTGAAGAGTTGAGGTGTCCCAAGGCTGGATTGTGAGGATTCTTGCCTCTGCAACAGCAACAGCCGCCATCTGGTTGATGGGAGTGGGTGTGCCGTAATAGTCAACTCTGATTTTATCGAGAACAGATGCGTTTGCTCTGCCTGCTCTCATTGATGAGTATTCTGCACTGAGTGCGTTGACGGTTTTACCCATCTTTTCTTCTGCCATTTTAAATACTTCCTGCATAAATTAGCCAAGTCGGATCGTAGCCATGTCGTTCTGTGAGCCAAGGAGTTGTACAAAAGGATTGTCTTCCTAAGACCGCTTGGCC
>JAZNRG010000064.1:0-5204 GCA_045590575.1 Acutalibacteraceae bacterium
GACAGCGATAAAATACGGCGAGATTTGTGCGGGAGCTTTTCCCGCTATGGGTCTCATAGTCAGCAAAATGCGTGTCAAAAAGTATAATCTCGAAATCAACCCCGATTTTATTTTCGGTAAAACAAACGCAAGGCTTCATACTAAAATTTCAGTAAGACCCATTGCTCTCATAAATTCGGTTATCGTTCTTGTGTTTGAACTATTATTCAAAGTGGTTATAAAACTGCTTAAGCACAGCAAGGCTCAGAAGCCCGATGTGGAAAAGCAGTTTATAAATAATTAATTTTAAATCTATTGAAAGGCGGAAAACAAAATGAAAGAACAGTCAGCATCAGGAATTCTCGGCACATCAATTGAGAAAATCAAGGACCTTGTAGACGTCAGCACCATTATCGGTGAACCTATCAAAATCAGTGAAACTCTTCAGATAATCCCCGTTTCAAAGGTTACATACGGCTTTGCATCGGGCGGTACAGACTTCCCCTCAAAGAGCAATCAGGAGCTTTTCGGCGGCGGCGGCGGAGCAGGCATCACAATCTCTCCCGTTGCATTCCTTGTTGTAAATAACGGCAGCGTATCCGTTAAATACATCAACGCAGCAGAAGGCTCGGTAGAAAGAGTTATCGGCATGGTGCCCGACCTTGTTGACAAGGCAACAGATGTTATCAGCCAACTCAAGAATAAGGACAACACCGTTGATAACGCAATCAACGACTATATGGCTTCGGCAGAGCCCAAGGCATAAATAATATTCTTTCATCCGCATATATTTTACTATTCGTGATATGTGAGGATGATATGATTGAAAAAGAAAATAATTGCTTTTACTGTTGCTTGCATTCTGGTTTTCTCATTTGGAATACCTGTTTCGGCGCAGATTGATATTTCCGCGCAGAGTGCTGTGCTTATGTGCGCCAACAACGGCAAGGTGCTGTTCAATAAAAACGGCGCAAAGCAGCTTTCAATGGCAAGCACAACCAAGATAATGACTTCGCTCATTGCACTTGAGGCTGCAATTCCCGAAACGGAAATAACCGTTACCCGTGAAATGGTTGCGGTTGAAGGCACTTCAATGGGTCTTGTTGAAGGGGACAGCGTATCGCTGCGTGAGCTTGTTTACGGAATGCTTCTGCAGTCGGGCAATGATGCGGCAAACACCGTTGCCTATGTTGTCGGAGGCAGCCCCGAGGGTTTTGCGGAGATTATGAATAAGCGTGCGGCAGAAATCGGAATGGTAAACACCAATTTCGTAACAGCGTCGGGTCTTGACCACGAAAACCATTATTCAACCGCTTACGATATGGCTTTGCTTGCGTGCGAAAGTATAAGGAACCCCGAATTTGCGGATATCTGCTCAAAGAAGAGTGCTCGTCTGACTTACGGCAATCCGCCCTATGCAAGAACGCTGACCAACCACAACAGACTTCTCTGGAAATATGAGGATACGGTCGGCATCAAAACGGGCTTTACCAAAAAGAGCGGCAGATGTCTTGTCAGTGCGGCAGAGCGTGACGGCATTATGCTTGTTGCGGTTACTCTCAATGCACCGAATGACTGGAGCGACCATATTTCAATGTTTGAATACGGTTTTTCCGAATGTGAGGCAGTTTCCGTAAGTGTTGATGCAGGTTCAATGAAAGTTGCGGGAGGGGATAAACCTTCCGTTCCTCTCAGACTTGCGTATCGGCCCGTATGGGTAAAAGGTGAAAATTGCGTATGCAGGCTTCTTGTAAAACCCTTTGACTATGCGCCAGTAATAAGCGGCGAAATAGTCGGCACTGCGCAGTTCATATCGGGAGATAAAGTCGTATGCGAAGTTCCCGTTCTGACCGACGGCACGGCGGCAGTCAAAAAAGCACCGCCCGAGGAAGAACCAAAAGGATTATTTTCAGATTTGTTTCAGAAAATCAAAGATTTTTTCAGAGGTGAACCAATTGGCCGATAATAAAATCAGGCTTCAGAAGTTTCTTTCCGAAGCGGGAGTTGCATCCCGTCGCAAAGCGGAAGAAATGATAAAAAACGGAGCGGTCAAGGTTAACGGCGTTACCGCGCAAATCGGTGACAGCGTTGACCCCAAGAAAGATACCGTTCTCGTTAAAGGAAAAAAAGTTATCAAGCAGAAAACAATGCGTTATATTCTGCTCAATAAACCCAGAGGATATGTAACAACAACCGATGACGATCTTGGAAGAAAATGTGTGCTTGAGCTTGTCAAGGATGTCAAAGAGCGTATCTATCCCGTCGGCAGGCTTGACAGAGTTTCCGAAGGTGCACTTATTCTGACCAATGACGGTGCATTTGCAAATGCAATGATGCATCCCTCAAAGCACGTCCCCAAAACCTACCGTGTTACGGTTCGTCCCGAACCTACTTCGGAGCAGGTAGACATCCTTTCAACCGGTGTTGAAATAGACGGAAGAATGACCGCTCCCGCAGATGTTTGTATCCTCTCAAAAGAAGAAGGAAGAGCCGTGCTCGAAATCGTTCTTTATGAGGGCAGAAATCGTCAGATCCGCCGTATGTGCGAGGCACTTAATCTTGAAGTTGCAAGGCTCCGCCGCGTTGCCGTCGGTCCGATAAAGCTCGGAATGCTCCCCACAGGTCAGTGGCGTGACCTTACGGAAGATGAGGTCAACACTCTCTTCAAGGCGGCAGGAATGAAAGCGGTCGGAGGTTCAAAATGATAAAGTTTGTTCCTTATGAAAACGAAAATGCTTTTGGCATGAAGGCTTTTGACGGCGAGACCGAAGCGGGCATCTGCACTTTCACGCTTGACGGATATTTTATGAGTTTTGAATCGGTTGAATGCTCCGACGATATTTTGACCGAGGGACTTGCGAGAGCCGCAATGAACTTTGCCGCAAACCGCAATGCATATATAGCAAAGATTCCGTCAGAATTCTCTTCGCCTGCATTCATAAGACTCGGCTTTGAGGGTGACGAGGTTATGAGCGTTGAAATTCCCGAAGCTCTTGCATCGGGGTGCACCTGCTCTAATGCAAAGCCTTTCTAAATAAAAATTTGGAGATGTAAAAAAATGATAAAGAGTATGACCGGCTACGGCAGATCACAGCAGCTCGTAGACGGTATGAATATAACGGTTGAAATCAAGAGTGTCAACCACAGATACTTTGAATTTTCATCAAAGCTTTCAAGGACCTACGGTTTCCTTGATGAAAAGCTCAAGAGCTTTTTCAACGGCAGGCTTACCCGAGGTAAGATGGAATGCTATGTTTCCATTGAAGCTGTTGAAGAGCCCGACACCGTAATCAGCCTTAACCATTCTCTTGTTCAGGGCTATATCAATGCTTATAAAGAGCTTGCAGAAACCTACGGACTTGAGAATGACATCAAGGTTTCTGATATTTCAAGAGTGGGCGATATCTTTGCAGTTCGCAAGCAGGCGGCAGACGAAGAACGAATCTGGAATGCAGTCAGCGTTGTTGCCGAGGATGCCCTTAACGGCTTCGTTTCAATGAGAGAGCGCGAAGGCTCGAGACTCCGTGACGATGTTCTTTCAAGGCTCGACACTATCATTGAAAACGTTGAGTTTATTGAAGAACGTTCGCCGCAGACAGTTGCCGAATATAACGAAAAGCTTCTCGGCAGGCTTCGTGAGCTTCTTGCCGATACTCATATCGATGAACAGAGAATCCTCACCGAAGCCGCAATCTTTGCCGATAAAATTGCCGTTGCCGAAGAAACAGTCAGACTTCGCAGCCATATTTCTCAGCTTCGAATGTTCCTTGATTCAAGTGAAGCAATCGGCAAGAAGATGGATTTCCTTGTTCAGGAGCTTAACCGAGAGGCAAACACTATCGGCTCCAAGGCTCAGGATGTTGAAATTGCCCGCAGAGTAGTTTCAATCAAAGCAGAAATCGAAAAAATCCGTGAACAGATTCAGAATATTGAATAAGGTGGAAGTGCAATGAAATTAATTAATATCGGTTTCGGTAATATGGTTAATGCAAGCCGTCTTGTTGCAATAGTCAGCCCCGAATCGGCTCCCATCAAAAGAATTATTCAGGAGAGCAAGGAAAAGGGTACTTTGATTGATGCAACCCACGGCAGACGCACAAGAGCCGTTATCATTACCGACAGCGACCATGTTATTCTCACCTACCTCCAGAGCGAAACCGTTGCCAACAGACTCAATGACGATATGGACGAGCTCGATGAAGAGGAGGATGAAGAATGAGCGAAGGAATTTTAGTCATATTCTCAGGACCTTCAGGCTCGGGTAAGGGCACCGTTCTCAAAAAATATCTTGCAGAAAATGACGATGCAAGAGTTTCTGTTTCGATGACCACCCGTCAGCCCCGCGAAGGAGATATAGACGGCGTTCATTATTATTTTGTTACCCGCGAATACTTCGAAAAGAAGATTGCCGATAACAAAATGCTCGAATATGCCGAGTACAATCATAATATGTACGGTACCCCCAAGGATCCCGTTGACGAAATGCTCAGAGAAGGCAAAACCGTTTTCCTTGAAATCGAGGTTCAGGGTGCCGAAAAAATCAGAAAGCTCTATCCCGATGCGGTCAGCATTTTCCTTATGCCACCCTCAATGAGAGTGCTTGAAGAAAGACTCCGCGGCCGACAGAGCGAGGACGAAGAAACAATTAACCACCGCCTTGTTATTGCAAGGGAAGAAATCCGCAGAGCAAGCGAATATGAATATATCGTTGTTAACGATACCGTTGATAATGCGGCGGAGGTTATGGATAAAATCATCACCGCAGAAAGACAGAAAATATCAAGAAATAAAAAAATTATAAGCGAGGTAATCAACAATGTTTAATCCCGATTTAAGAGGCGTTCTCACCAACCATCTCAGCCGTTATTCACTTGTTACAGCAACAGCAAAAAGAGCAAGGGAAATTTCGGAAAACGCTGAAGAAAACAAAATCATTATGACAGATAAGCCCGTAAGCGTTGCTCTTGAAGAAATTCTTGCAGGTCAGTTTAAAATCATCGAACCCGAAGAAATCAGAAACATCTGATTCAGTCATTCAAAAATTCCGAGTTGGGAGGTAATCAGATGAAAATAGCAAAGGTAGCGGTCGAAGCGGCAACTTTTTCATTCGACAAGACCTTTGATTATCGGGTGCCTGCCGAACTTGCCGATAAGGTGAAAATCGGCTGCCGTGTTGTTGTTCCTTTCGGCAACGGCAACAAAAAATCAATCGGTATCGTCTTTGA
>JAZNRG010000065.1:0-2744 GCA_045590575.1 Acutalibacteraceae bacterium
ATCTTTACGGAAAATATGTTGACGTTAATACATATATAGTTGACGGCAAGAGCTATACCGTGCCCACCGTTCTCGTTAACCGCTACTCTTATTTCTCCGAGTATGACAGAGTCAGACCAATGTATTCAATGGAAGAAATCCGTTCAATGGCTAGATACATTTTGGGTGATGACCTTAAACTCAGATATACAAAATACGGTGATGTAGCCGGCAGCGATTATGACTATGATTTATACGAAGGCTTATATTACACTGCAGAGCTTGATAATCAGAGCAATGCCAATTTTACAAAATATCTTTTCTTTGCAGGCTACGGCGGATATATTATAGACTGCAAATCAGAATATCCTATTGAAAGAAATCTGACCTTCTCTGCAGACTTTGAGCATTTCTATCTTGAAGTGTTTGATAAATCACTAAAAATTTATACTCTTGAATGTTATGACAGAGATTTGAAAAAGTTATGGAGCCGTGAGTTTGACCGGACAACAAGCTCTGTTATCGACTATACCAAAGACCATATTTATCTTGTTGCAAACGGAAGTATATACATAATCGATACCGAAACGGGTGAAAATGCTGTTGAGCCGAAATATGTCGGTGCAAAATCCGAAATCAGAAAGCTTGAAGACGGAATTCTCCTTGTTTCCCATAAGAGCGCAGACGCAATTATGAAAACAGACCTTGTGGGTAATGTTCTCTGGACCGCGAACCTTTCCAAAGATATGCGAGAGCCTGGCACACCCGAAGATATTCCTGTTGTTCAGCTAATCAGCGGTAACTATGTTATTCAGTATGAAGCCGTAACAAACGGATATCCCGACGGAACTTACACCGCAGTCATCACTCCCGACGGAACAGTTGATTTTGACGGTGAAGCATTTTAATCATAACTTCTGTCTTAGCCTGAGGTTATGATTTTGCGAAAAATAATTTCAGCATTATATTTTGCGAGCAAAGTAAAAGAGGGAAATCAATGAGAAATAGCGTTAAATTTTTTCTTGGTATTGATGGCGGAGGAACAAAAACGGAGTTTTTGCTTACGGATTCGTTCGGCAATGAAATCAACAGGCTTTTTCTCGGCGGCTCCAATCCAATTAACCATGGAATTGAAAACACCTTTGCTGTTCTGAATGAAGGCATAACCCGCACATGCGATGGTTTTAATTTTGATGAAATTTCAATTTTCGCTGGCATCGCAGGCACTAAAACAGGTAATAATATGAAACTTCTCTGCGATTTTCTGTCCGGTTTCGGATTTGCATCATATGACTGCGGCAGCGATATTGACCTTGCACTCGAGGTTGCATTGAAGGGCAGCGGCATCATATCTGTTATTATGGGAACGGGCATTGTTGCTTATACCCGTTCAGGCGAAACACTTCACCGAACAGGCGGCCGGGGTTTTATGATTGACAAAGGAGGAAGCGGATTTCATTTCGGCTCTGACGCTCTTAATTCCGCATTTAAATTTATTAACAACAAAGGCGGGAGCGAAACAATACTGAAGCTTGTTGAAAGCAAGCTCGGCAAAAAGCTCGAAGATTCAGTTGCCGAAATATACAGCGGCGGTGCGGCGTACATAGCTTCCTTTGCCCCCGTAGTTTTTGAAGCATATAATCTCGGTGATTCAACCGCTTCGGAAATCATAGACCGCAATGCTTATGAGGCGGCAAAAATCATAAACGGCGCACGGAAACCGCTTGAAAACTGCAATATTAAAATTGTTGTTTGCGGTGGTCTTTGCAAACACAAAGAAATATTATATCCTTTCCTTATGAATTATATCGAGGGTGAAGCTACACTTGTTTTCTCGGATGAACCTATGGTAAACGGTGCGGTTTCACTTGCAAAAAGGTTGTGTAATAATGCTTAAAACAGAAATGAGAAATCCTGATACATACACCATCGATAAGATGTCAACACTCGAAATGCTTGAAATAATAAACAAAGAAAACGCCAACGTAACCCGTGCCGTTGAAGCTGCGCTGCCGCAAATCGCAGATGTTTGCGATGCGGTTTCAGATTCCATAAAAAACGGCGGAAGAATTTTTTATATCGGAAGCGGCACTTCGGGCAGACTTGCTGTTTGCGATGCAGCTGAGTGTCCTCCGACCTTCGGAGTACCTTATAGCCTTTTCAACGGTATTATTGCAGGCGGCGAAAGCTGTATGTTCAAAGCTGCGGAGAATGCGGAAGATAATCCCGAAGCAGGCATTGATGACCTGAAGAACCGCAATTTCAGCAATAAAGATATATTAATCGGAATTTCCGCTTCGGGTTCGGCGGCTTATGTTATTTCCGCTGTTAATTATGCAAAAAGCATTGGTGCAAAGGTTTTCTCCATCACGAACAATCCCGATTCGGAGCTTGGCAAAGCGGCAGATATTGATATCTGCGCAGATACGGGACCGGAGGTTATTACAGGCTCAACCAGAATGAAAGCCGGTACGGCGCAGAAAATTATTCTGAATATGATTTCAACCGCATCTATGGTAAAATGCGGATGTGTTTATGAAAATATGATGATCAACCTCAGACCCACAAACAAGAAACTTCGCAGAAGAATGATTGGAATAGTTACGGAAATTCTCGGCTGCACCGCTGAAAAAGCCGAAGAGCTTCTCGAAAACAACAATTGGAGCATCCGCTCTGCAGTTGAATAATCACAAACCACCGGTTGAACCGGTGGTTTGACTAACCCCTAAAAGGAAGTCGGATCGTAGCCATGTCGTTCTGTGAGC
>JAZNRG010000066.1:0-12383 GCA_045590575.1 Acutalibacteraceae bacterium
CTTATCTGCGGCGGTGATTCACTCACAGCTGACGGTTCATTCTCAGGCAAGGATTTCGGAATCCCCTGCATTGACGAGCTCTTCGGAGAAGATACTCTCTGCTTCGGTCTTGCAAACGATGCTATCGGTTACGTTGTTCCCGATAACGACTATGCAATGGCACTCATCGCAGGTCACTATCAGGAAATGATTTCTCTCGGCAAGTATGCAGGTTCAACTATCCTTAAGGTTCTTGCAGAAATCGCAGAAGAAGTTAAATAATCAATCAATTAATTTTCCGGCTGCCTCAAAAAGCAGCCGGATTTTTTTGTTTTGATATTGAAATAATCAGATAACGGTGTTAAAATATCGAATTGAGTATTATTGAAGGGAATGTAAAAATTTGCAAAAACCGTTTATAAAAGGTCTTTCACACGGTCTGCCAATCTGTCTCGGATATTTTTCAGTGTCCTTCGGTTTCGGCATTCTTGCCGTTAAATCGGGACTTGCAGCAATAGAAGCAATTATTATTTCATTAACCAATCTCACTTCGGCAGGTCAGGCGGCAGGAGTCGGAATCATTGCTGCAGGCGGAACCGTTATCGAAATGGCATTGACTCAGCTTGTTATTAATCTCCGTTATTCTCTTATGGGTTTATCGCTTTCTCAGAAGCTGTCGGATAAATTCACAACACCTCACAGACTGCTTGTTTCATACGGAATAACAGACGAAATCTTTGCAATGGCGGCATCGCAGAAAGATAAGCTCGTGCCGTCTTATATGTACGGGATGATTTCGATTTCAACCCTCGGTTGGGTCGGAGGTACTGCTGCAGGGGCAATAGCCGGAACGGCACTCCCCGTTTCTCTGACCGCTGCAATGGGAATTCTTCTCTACGGAATGTTCATTGCAATCATTGTTCCCGCCGCAAGAAACAGCAGAAAAGATCTTGTTGTTATTTGCTTTGCCGCCGCGTTCAGTACACTGTTCAAATATGTTTTCCCCGGTGTTTCCTTCGGCTTTGCAATCATAATCAGCGCAATTGCCGCTGCGGTTATCGGGGCAATACTCTTCCCCATTGAGCTTGCAGAAACGGAGGAAGATAAATGAGCATAATTATTTACATTGCCGTTATGGCAGGCATAACATACCTGATAAGAATGATTCCGTTTACTCTTTTCAGGAGAAAAATAAAATCAAGGTTTATTCAGAGCGTTCTTTATTACATACCTTATGCGGTTCTCAGCGCAATGACCTTTCCTGCTATTTTCTATTCTACGGATAATACCGTCACTGCGGTTGTGGGCACGGTTATTGCAATCATTCTTGCATATTTCAAACTGCCCCTTACAGTTGTTGCTCTGGCAGCGTGTGCCGCAGCATTCGTTACGGGATTTATAATTTAACCTGCAAAAAGCACGGATATTGAAAATTCAATATCCGTGCTTTAATTTTTTATACAAGTGACCATTCAGCCATTTTGCCGACCTTTTTCCAGGCAGCTTCAGCTTCTTTTACCCATTTGTCAAAGCCGTCAGGCGTTTCGGGGAAGCGTTCGTAAAGAGCTGTCATCATTCCGCTGTTTACAATTGCATTGATAACACTCTTAAGCTCCCACGGTCTGATATTGCCCGTTACAAGGCCGACAAGAATAAATATGAGGGTTTTGATATAATCCGTTAAATTCAGATCAAGACCGCCCTCACCCATTGTGCCGAGAATCTTGCGGCTGAAAACAACATCGTGTCTGAAAAGGAATTCGTTTGCCTTGGGAGTATGTCTGATAATTGCGGTAAGAAGTGCCATAAGGCTTGCAAATTCCTTACCCTGAGTATCGTTATACTTCTTATTGATACACCAGAGAGCCTCTCTTGTTGGATAAGCTCCGTCTGCCAAAGCGGATGCTGCGGCATCAACTGCAATATCTTCAAGAACAAGCGAGGCCGTGCATCCTTCGCCGCAGTTGGGTTTGGTCAGACAAGCGGCATCGCCCATTGCAATAAATCCGTCGGCAACAAATGAATATGGTGCTCTGTGATAAGGTGTTCTGCCCTTTTCAGTCCATTTTACGGTATGAGCGGGAATTTTAACATTCTTTGTAAAAAGCTGATACATTTTTTCTGCCTGCTCAAAGCCCGAGCAAGAACCGATACCGATAAGAGCATCAGTCATTCCGCTGGGTGCAATCCATGATTTATAAATAAGCCAGAAATCAGAGTGGAGCCAGTCACTTCTCTTTTCTTCAAAATCAATATAGCGGAGAACAACATAAAACATATCGTCGGGGGTAAGCTCGAATTTCTCTACTCCGTAGTTATCGGGAAGGCTTGTTCTCACAACTGCGGGAATACCCGAACAGTCACAGACAAGGCGACAGTTAACGGCGGTTTTCTCACCGTCTTTTTCATATTCAACACCGTTTATTCTGCCGTTTTCATCAAAAAGAAGCCCCGTAAAAGAAGCACTGTAAATTATCTCTGCTCCCGCTTCAATTGCCCAGTCATTCATATAAACTATGTAGTCATGCTTATGCATACCGATAACGGGCAGCGGAGAGGGCTTGGGGTGATTGCCGAATGCAGAATACATATTCTGGTCTTCAAACTCAAAAGCATAAATTCCGTCACCTTTTTTAACGGGAGGAAGACCGAATTTTTCCATTTCAGCTTTACCCATATGGAAAATATCATATTCGGGGCTGATGGTTTCTCTTTTGCTTCTGTCAATAACAAGAACAGAAAATCCTCTTTCTGCCATTCTTCTTGCATAATAGCTTCCCGCTGTTGATGCGCCTACAATTACAATATCATAATTTTTCATTATAAGAGTCCCCTTTTAAGCTCAATAATACAGTATATCACTTTCAATATAACGGACACCGAGGTCATAGAGTCTTTTTGCGTCTTCAACTTTATTGACTGTCCAGAATGAAACGCCGATACCCGAATCAAGCGCAAGCTTTATTGTTTCATCGGTGTTCGTCTGGTAGCAGGGTGAAAGCCAGACATTATCACCGATTGCTCTTGCATAATCAATATCCTTCTGAGTGATTGTGTCAATAAGATACCAGAGCTCAATTTTATCGTTGAGTGCGTGAATACGTACAAGCTGTTCATAGTCGAATGAAATAATTATCGACTGCTCAACAAGACCTTTCTTTTCAACAGCTTCAACAACCGTGTGAAGAAAATCATAGGTCTTGGATTTGATTTCAATCTGAGGTCTTGTTTTTGATCCTACAAAAACATCAAGATATTCATCAAGAGTTGAAATCTTGAGGTCATCATATTTCCAGAAGTTAGCACCGTTGTTGTACTTATATGAACGGAGCTCATCAAAGGTAAAATCGCTGATTTTGCCCTTCTGAAGAAACTGAGAATCAAGAGTATCGTTATGGATAAGAACCCACTGATTATCCTTTGAAAGTCTTATATCGCACTCCGAAGAATAGTATTCAAGCTTAACAGCTTCCTTATATGCGGGCAAGCTGTTCTGAGGTGCAACGGAAGAAACACCTCTGTGTGCGGTAAGAAACACGGGGTCATCGGGAGTTCCGATACCGTGCTTTGCAAGAGAAATGACGCTCTTGGGCTGATTCTTTTTCTTTGCATATTTGAATATGGGAGATTTTTCGTTAAAATAAATCGGCTGAATAAATTTTGTAAGAAATTTATTGACAAATGAGTTCATAACAACACCTTCTGCAATTAATATATACAAATAATATCACAACAAAATTTCTTTGTAAAGTGATTCACAGATATTGATTTAATTTTTAAGTGATGTTAAAATCATATAAAAGGAGATGATTTTTTGCCTTATTTATTCGGTCATTTCAAAGAAAAAATAACTCCCGACGGAGAGCAAGTATATATATCTTTAAGCAAAAACGGACTTGACTGGGAAGAGGTCAACGGCGGTGAACCGATACTCACAAGCACAATCGGCGAAAAAGGATGCCGTGACATAGAAATAGTCCGTATGAAAGACGGAGGATTTGTTATCCTCACAACCGATTTGTCGATTGCTTACAGAATGGACGAAAACTATCAGGTCAACTGGAAAGAGGTTAACTCAACGGGCAGCAAGTGCCTCTGTATGTGGAAAACCGATGATATGATTCATTTCAGCGAACAGAAACGCATTTACTTCGGCAGGGATGATTTCGGATGTCTGTGGGCACCCGAGGTTTTTTATGACGAAATAAACGATGAATATATGATTCATTGGGGTTCAACCGTAAAAGAAGATAACTACACTCATATGTCGATTTACTGCTGCACAACAAAGGATTTTGAAACATTCTCCGAGCCAAAGCTTTTCTTTACAAAAGACAATGAAATTCTTGACACCCACATCAGAAAAATCGGTGATACATACCATATGTTTTACAAGGATGTTCTTGAGCCTTCAAAGAATTTACACGCAACTTCAAAAAGACTTTACGGTCCTTATGAAAACGACGAAGCATTCGCGGAATATATGTCAACTCTCGATAAACCCTGGGCATATGAAGCGCCGACAACTTTGACACTCCCCGACGGAAGATGGTGCCTGATGATAGACTTTTTTGGGTGCGCAAAAGAAGAAATGGGATATGTGCCGTTTATTTCGGAAAAACCCGGTGACAGTAATTTCAAAAGAGCCGATGAGAGTTTTTCGTTCCCCTACGGCTTCAAGCACGGCGGAATTGTTGAGATTACCGATAAAGAATACAATAAAATCAAAAACTACTATAAATAAAGAAGAAAGCCGCAGTTTTTAACTGCGGCTGATTTTTTATTTTAAGCCAATAATCATAAGTACAGCATTCCACATAAGCTTGAGGAAATCGAAAATTCCGTTTGCAGCAACGAGTCTGTCTGTGCTTACGGAAATATCAAGTTTGCCCGAGCCGACACCCTTTGCGCCGTTATAATCTGAGGTGTGTGAAGAGAGCCACGAAATCATACCGTCGGGGTAGGATAACTTGACTTCTTCGCCGAGACCATTAACGGTTGACATGTTGTAGTAATCTCCGTTTTCAGCAGTAAACAGGTCATTGTTAACGGCAAACCAGGCATGATGATTGCTTGAAGTCTTTTTGCCGTCTTCATATTTAACCATACCGAGAGTAGAGAATCTGCAATCCCCTGCGACGGATGAAATCGAAGTGAGTGTTTCAAAAGTGGGAGTAACTGCCATATAATAATTTACAAGCGGGTCGAGTGTGCTTGAAACAAACCATACGGGAAGGTCGGCAATATTGCTGAGGAGTTCTTCCGTGGGAGCCCATGCAGGGCAAATAGGAAATGCAGCTGCAAACAGTTCAGGGTATGCAACAGCCATTTTAAGAGTCATCTTGCCGCCCATAGAATAACCGCCGATATAAATACGGCTGAGGTCAATATTCTTCTTGTTTGCAGCAATAAAGCCGTCGATTGCTGTTCTCAGAGGCTCAATAAGATTGTCGCCCCAGAAATTACCGTTTTCTTCAAGAGAACGAGGAATAAAAACATATGCGCCGCCTGCAGGCTTGAAGCGTGCCTGAAACTCATCGCTTGACCAATATGAAATATTGCTCTTTGTGAGAGGCAGACCAATCTCTGCACCGTCACCCATACCGTGGAGCCAGATAACAAGAGGATACTTCGTTTTATCGCTTTTCTTTTCAGCAGGTGAAAAATAGTTATAGTCGATTGAAATTCCGTTAACTTCTTCACCCTTACCCGCACCAAACTGAGCGCAGAGAGCATCCTTACCGTCTGCCATTGAAACGGCATTAACCGAGAGTGTGCCGAGGCAAAGGATAACCAATGCCAGAATGATTGAAACAACCTTTTTCATATTTTATTTCTCCTTTTTGCAATACCCGTAACATCAAAAGTTATTGGAATTGATTTTCATTTTGCAGATATCATAAACACAAAGACGCAATGCATTGCCAAAGCCAATGGGATCTGTAATATAAGCCAATCTCATGGCTGCCCTTGTCTGCGGAGCGGAAATAATATAAAGCATGGTCAGAATTCCGCTGTTTCTTGCATAAACCGCAAGCACGGGATCGAGATAGCCCTCACCGGTAAGGTCAATGCTTGCATCGGTTATAACATAACCGTCAAATCCCCATTCATTGCGGAGAAGGTCTGTTATGAGCGCTTTGCTTCCGCCGCACCACTGAGCACCGATTCTGTTATATGCCGACATAATACCGTATGCCTTACCATCTTTAACTGAAAGCTCAAACGGTTCAAGATAGAGTTCGCGCAACGACTGCTCATTCATCCAAGTATAAAGACCGTTGGACTGACGGTTTGTTTCCTGCTCGTTAGCCGCAAAGTGCTTTACGGTTACGATAAGACCCTTTGACTGAGCACCTCTGATTACTGCCGCAGACATCTTGCCCGAAAGAAGGGGATCTTCTGAATAGTATTCATTGTTTCTGCCGCCCTGAGGACTGCGGTGAAGGTTGCAGCCGGGAGCATACCAGACGTGTGTGCCGAGCTGAACAGCTTCTTCGCCGATAATTTCACCGAATTCCTCGGCAAGCTCATCATTCCAGGTACAAGCAAGAGCCGTTGCAACGGGAAATGCAAGACCCGATTCGCGATAAAGCAAACCGCCCTCACCCTTAACGCAGGAAGGTCCGTCATTATCGGAAGTGCCGGGAATACCGAGCCTGTTTATTGCGGTTGTTTCATATCCGCAATCTGCAACAATCTCTATCATTTCATTGACGGTAAGCTGATCAAGAAATGCATTCCAGAGACTTTCGTCCTCTGCAACGTCGGCAAGGGTGATCACACCGTCTTTATAGCGAACACCTGTTTTGGGCTTTTCGCCTTCCTTAGTGGGAGCAGGTCTCTTATCGCTGTTTAAAACATCTGCTGTTGCTTTATAATTAACGGGCGGAGTCGGATATGTTCCTTCGGCATCCGCACGGGAAAGATATGTTAAATCGCCTTCTGCAAATTCAAAAAGATTCTTTACCTCATTGCCTGAATATGAATCGGTTTTATAAACAACCTTTTCGGGAACATTATATTTGTAAGTCTTTTCAATATCACGCACATCACGGGCAACATGAATTTTATACTGACCCTTATCAAGCACCCAGGCTTCCTCGGTTTCAGAATCATATGACGCCATATCTTCTGTTTTGAATGAGATTTTCAGAGTTTCGCTTTCATTCGGCTGAAGAAGTTTTGTTTTCTTATATGCCGCAAGCTCAATTGCGCTCTTTTCAATACCGCCGTCATAATACGGGGCGGAAAAATAAATCTGAACAACATCCTTACCTGCAACATCACCCGTGTTCTTGACCTTGACTTCAAGAGTTATGTTCTCGCTGTCAGCCTTATATGATTTTACCGTCCATTTGAAATCTGTATAAGAAAGGCCGAAGCCGAAAGGATACTGAACCTTTTCGGGAGCAAAGGTTTCAAAATATCTGTAACCGACATAAATACCTTCACAATAATTAACAAAATACTTGGGTATTCCGATAACGCCTTTATACATATAATTGCCGAAATTTTCGGATGCGGGATGGTCTTGGATATCATACGATATTGTATCCGCAAGCTTACCCGAAGGATTAACCTCGCCCGACAAAACCTTACCAACGCTATTGGTTGCAGCCTCACCGGGAAGCCACATAATCATAGCAGCCTTGACGCTTTCGTAATCCTCAAGCCAGGACATATCCATAATATTGGAAATATTAAAAATAACGATTACGTTTGCAAAAGCATTACAGACCTTATCAACCATTGCCTTTTCATCTTCATTGAGGTTGAGCTGTTCAACACTGAGGTCTTTCATTTCAGTGCCGACTCTGCCGATAACGATAATCGCTGTGTCGGAAAACTCAAGAGCATTGTTAAAAACCTTATCTTTGATTTTCTTGACGGGCATTTCAGACTGACCGCCGCCGAAAAACTGTTCAAGCACACTGCTTACATATCCTATAATACCGCTGTCTGCCGTTGCACCGGTGTAATCCGAATAAACTTCATATAATTCTTTATTATATTCGATCCCTGCATTATCAAGAGCATCATAAAAACCAACAGCATCAGAAGAACGCACAGCACCTGATCCTGCAGCACCTGCAAAAGCAATAGAACACGAAGTTGCACCGAAAACATTGACTTTCTTTGTTTTCAAAGGAAGAACAGCATCTACATTTTTGAGCAGAACAATACCTTCATTTTCGATTCGTTCCGCTATTTCAACGGATTTTGCGGTTGTTTCCTCGGAAATCAGAGCTGCAAAACTGTTGATAAAAGATGAAAATACAATCAATACCGCTAAAACAAATGAAAGAAGTTTTTTGCTTACAGTTTTCATTTTTATAACCTCCCGAATATTACTGTAAAAATATTGTAACATAACAAATCGGTGTTTTCAACAATTATAATTCACTTAACAAAAATTATTGCAGTTATCATTTCACTTTCCCTGCCGTTAATTAATCTTTACCTTTTAATACTGAAAAAAGAGTTTTTCGTATTCGGAGCGATATTTTCCGTATTACAGAAAAAACTGGTAAATTGACCATTCAAAAAGATATAGCGCATTTTTGTTTTTCCTTTATTATTTTGATTTGCAGATATGAAAATCGTGAGATTATTGTATTTGTATTTTTCTTGTGGTAAAATTTTAATCAGAAAGATGGGTGATGTTATGCAATCGCTGACTTCAAAAATATTTATGTCAACATTGCGTTTGATTTTTCATTCGCCGTTGTCCGACAGTTCAAAGCTGTCCGACAATGCGGCAAAGCTGACGAAGGATAAAAAATCAAAATACAAGCCCTCAAAAAACTTTATCCATTCAAAACATACAACCGACGATGTGAAATATGAAAAGCTCATAAACTGTAATTGCAAAACAGAAAAAGTTATACTGATGATTCACGGCGGCGGATTTAAAATTGAGCTGAACGATTTTTACCGCAGGCTCGCAGAAAAATACAGCAAAATGTTTTGTGGGGCAACGGTTATAAATGTTGATTACGGAAGATTTCCCGAGCATCAGCTCCCATCGCAGATGCATGATGTTATAAAGGTTTATCTTCATCTGCTCGATGAAGGTATCAATAATTCCGATATAGTTTTTATCGGCGACAGCGCAGGTGCAACTCTTGCAGTGACGTCATCTTTGTGGCTTCGTGATAACGGCTATCCTCTGCCGAATCACATCGTTTGTTTTTCATTGTGGGCAGATGCAACATCAAGCGGTGATTCAAGAATCACAAATGCATACACAGATCCGTTTTACGGGATAGCAAAGCATAAGAAAATCGAAGATAACCTTCATCTGCTCAGAAGAATATCAAAGTACGTTCTGAATGTTGACAGAACCGATCCGTATATCTCACCGTTGTTCGGCAGCTATAAAAATTTCCCGAAAGTCACTCTGATATGCGGAACTGCGGAGCTTGATGAAAGCGATAACGACAGAGTTTATGAAAAACTGAAAGCTGCAGGTATAGATGCAGAGCTTCACAAATTTGAGGGTATGTGCCATTGCTTCCAATTGTTTTCGTTTTTACCCGAAAGCAAAACCGCATACCAAATTGTAAAAAGAAGAATAGCGGAGGAATAACAATGAAAATTCTCGATAACAGTAACAAACATATATTGCCGATAATACCTGAACTTGTTTCTGAAAAACTCAACAAAAAAGTTTCTGATATTAAATTTATCGGTGGGGGTAGCTACGGAAGAGTTTATAAAACATCTCTTTCTAACGGTGAAGCAATCGCTGTCAAAGCATACAGAATTCCGGGTTCCCAATACGAAGAAGCTCAGCAGCTCAACCTCCTCTCTGCAAACACAAGCATAGAAATGCCGAAGGTTATTTTTACTTATGAAGATGAAGAAACTGCAATTTTAGCTATGAGCTTTGTTGATGGACAAAATATATTGAATCCGTTGTTCTTGTTAAAAAACAAGAGTCAGAAACAGAAATTTGCCGATGATGTTGTTTCGGGTATGCTTGAGTGGCACTGTGTTACAAACGATAAATTTGGTGAATTATCAAATCCTAAATATGATACCTGGCTTGAATATTACAAAAAAGAAAAGCAGGAGCCTTGGCTTGCTGGTTTGAAAGAATTGAGCGAAAAAGGAAAGTTCAGCAAGAAAAATTTGAAACTTCTCTGTGAAGCAACTGAGATTTTTAATAATCTTTCCGAAGAAAACTCATCTCCCGTTCTCATTCACAGCGACCTCAATATAATGAACATTATGGCTGATCTCAAAACATTAAAACTCACAGCCTTCATTGACCCTTGCGCTTGTATGTGGGCAGAGAGAGAATATGATTTGTTCCAGCTTCGCAATATGTGGGGCGATGCCTATGGTTTATACGAGACATACAAACAAAAGTCCCAATTATCCGAATATGCGGATTTCAGAGTTGCATATTACGGTGCAATGAATGAAGCGCATTGCCGTTTGGGTGGCGGTCTGATTATGCCGCTTTGGGAAGTTTTATGCAATAATCGTCTGAAAAAAGAAATGAAAAAGCTGAAAGAAAAGATGTGATTCAATGAACATAGGCGAACTCGTAACCGTCAAGACGATAGAGAAAAACACTCTTGAAAAACACACGCCTTACAGCGCAGAAATCCGTTTGTTTTCCTGCGTTCAGCAAGGCGATATTGATTCGCTGATGATGCAAATCAAAAATCTTGATTCTCTTATTGTTATGGGCAAAATGTCTGACAATGAGTTGATGCAGCATAAATATATGGCAGTCAGCGCAATCACTCTTGCGACCCGATATGGAATACAAGGCGGACTTAACGAAAGCAAAGCCTATGAATTTTCGGACAGAGTTATTAAAACGATTGATTCACTTACGGACAAAAATGAAATATTTATGTGTCTCGGTATTGAAATATTAAAACTGACTCAGGATGTGAAAAAGAACAAGAAGCAACCTGAATTTTCTCCGCACATAAGAAACTGCATCAAATATATAAACGAAAACCTATGCAAAAAAATTAGTGTTTCCGCTGTTGCAGAGCATTGTGGAATTTCCGCCGATTATCTGTCACAAATTTTCAAAAGAGAAATCGGAGAAAATCTCAGCTCATATATTTTGAGACAAAAACTTGAAAAAGCTAAAGCCTTACTTCTTAAAGGAGTATCATCTAAAGAAATATGCATTGAAGTCGGTTTTTCTTCGCAATCATATTTTGTAACAACATTTAAACGGTTTTATAATATGACACCGTCGGAATATATAAAAATCATAAAAAACGGATAAAAAACAACCCCAACCAAGCAAATCGGTTGGGGTTTTCCGTCAGAAATTATTATGCTTTGTTTGCTGAACCGAAGAGTTCAATCTTCTCTCTTACGCAAGCCTTGATTGCTTCTGCGCCGGGAGCAAGAAGTTTTCTGGGGTCAAAGCCCTTGCCCTGAAGATCCTTGCCTTCTTCGATATACTTTCTTGTTGCTTCCTGGAATGCAAGCTGGCATTCTGTGTTAACATTGATCTTTGAAACGCCAAGTGAAATAGCCTTCTTGATCATATCAGCGGGAATGCCGGTGCCGCCGGGAAGAACGAGAGGCATTGTGCCTGTCTTTTCCTGAACAGCTGCAAGAGTATCAAATGAAAGACCTGCCCAGTTTTCAGGATATTTACCGTGAATGTTGCCGATACCTGCTGCAAGCATTGTAACGCCGAGGTCAGCAATCATCTTGCATTCCTTGGGGTCTGCACATTCGCCAGCACCTACAACGCCGTCTTCTTCACCGCCGATTGAACCGACTTCAGCTTCGATTGAAAGACCCTTTTCTTCGCAGATTGCAACGAGCTCCTTTGTCTTTTCAATGTTTTCATCAATGGGATAATGTGAACCGTCGAACATAATTGAGCTGAAGCCAGCTTCGATGCAAGCCTTTGCTCCTTCGTATGAACCGTGGTCAAGGTGAAGTGCAACGGGAACCGTGATATTGTGGCCTTCAATCATACCTTCAACCATACCTACAACTGTCTTGTAGCCGCACATATATTTACCTGCACCCTCTGAAACACCGAGGATAACGGGAGAATTCATTTCCTGTGCAGTAAGAAGAATTGACTTTGTCCATTCAAGGTTATTGATATTGAACTGACCGACTGCATAGTGGCCTGCCTTTGCTTTTGTGAGCATTTCTTTTGCATTTACTAATGGCATAATTTTGCACACTCCTATTTAAATTTTATCTTTAATATTATATATCACACACACATAAATGTCAATAAATTAACGAAATAATCTGCTTTGTTTTAAAGCCTGACACACTTAATATAATAATCAGAATTTGTCGGGACAATGCACAATGCAAAATGCATAATGCATAATTATGTTGTGCTCCGGCATTTCATTGTGCATTGTGCATTATGAATTATGAATTAAACA
>JAZNRG010000067.1:0-5046 GCA_045590575.1 Acutalibacteraceae bacterium
TGGAATATGCAGTGCATCGGCTTCTCCTGTTCTGTTGCAACAGCTTATCATCATCTCAAGAAAAACGGAATCAGAATGCCTAATCAGATGGGTCCGCTTGTGCTTATTCTCAGTGGTCATCCTCTTGAAGACGGCAAGATGTGCAACGGTGCGGGGCAGGTTCCTCTTACATATCTTAAGCCTATTACTCATTTCTTCTGCACTTCGCCCACTTCTCTTCTTTATCCCGAACACGAAGAACTTCTCGATACCTCATATCTTCAGCTCAGATTTGCTCTTGAAAACCGTAAGGTAAGCTATCTCGGTTCAATCGTTGTTACGCTTCTCACAACAATGTTTGATTATCTTGAAGAAAACTGGGAGATGCTTTGCGACGATATCGAAAAGGGTATTATCAATCCCAATATTAAAATTACTCCCGAACTTTATAAGGAATATTCAAAGAAATTCAAGCCGAATCCCAAGCGTGCCGCAGAGCTTCGCAAGGAATTTGAAAAGGGATTTGATACTCCCATCGCCCCCAGAATCTGGCCCCGCCTTACCTGGGCATACGGTATGATCGGTTCAAACCTTAAGGTTTATGTTGAAAAGCTCCGCAAGCACATTGGTGACAATATTCCCATTCACAATATGGGATTTGCCGCTGCAGAAGGTTTCTTTGCCATGGCAACGGAACTTGATGTTCATGACGGTGTGCTTCTTCCTCACTGCCTGTTCTTCGAATTTCTTCCTGTTAATGATGAAGAAGAGGATGATATCGAAGATACTGCAACACCACTGCTTATCAATCAACTCGAGGTCGGAAAAAAATATGAAATTGTTGTTTCGAACTTCTCCGGTCTTTACCGTTACCGTATGGAGGATGTTGTTCAGGTTACAAGAATGCACAATAATACTCCCGAAATCGAGTTCCTTTACAGAAGAAATCTCGGTATGAATATTGCCAATGAAAAGACAACAACTCAGATGGTTGACTTTGCGGTCAAAAATACAGCAGAAGCAATGGGCAATGAATTTGTCGGACACAGCCTTTATGCCGATTATTCAACCAATCCTCCCCGTTACTGCCTGCTTGCAGAACCCAAGAATTCCGTTGATGAAGCAGACAGACAGAAATATATTGATGTTCTTGATGAGCAGTTCAAGGAAGTTAATGAAAAATACTTCAAATACCGCAGATGGGGTATGATAAACAGACCTGAGGTTCTTTTCCTTAAGCCCAAGACTTATTGGGATTACAGAGAATCGCTCCGTGCAAAGGGCAGGGTGCTCAATCAGATTAAACCTGTAACCATTCTCAACAGCGAGGAAAGATGCGAATTCTTCTTCTCACACGTTGAAACGGATACAAAACTTCCATATGAATTTAAGAATAAATAAATTAAGGGGTAGAAATGGATAAGATTATATCTTTTATTGTTTCAATTTCGATGCTATTTTCATCAATCGGTCTTCCGGTATCATCTCTTGATGCCGTTAACAGAACTGAAACTCCCGTTGTTCATGTTGTTGGCAGCGGCGATGTTATTAAAAGAGATAATGCTGACGGCACTAAGGATGTTCTTTATCCTCCTCAGCTCGGTGACGGCTTCATCGAAGAAGCCGCAGGGGAGCTTCTTCCTGTTTTCAAGGATGCTTTCCTGACTCAGGAGTGGAGTGAATTCTGCGATGTTCTTCTTGATACGCTCATTCCCGTTTTCAGCCCTATGGCTCTCGATAAGAACGGCGAAGCGTCTGACGGTTCTTATGTTGACTGGAGCTATGATCTTAACAGAATCAAGAATAATATCAATCCCGACGGTTCCTACAGAACCAACGGCTTTGAGTTCCACTATGACTGGCGTCTTGACCCTCTCAAAACTGCTGAAACACTTCATAAATACATAGAAGATGTTCTTTATGTAACCGGCGCAAAAGAAGTTGCTCTTTACGGCAGATGTCTCGGTTCAAACATTGTTGCAGCATATATGTATAAGTATGACGGCGAATATGTAAGCGAAGTTATTCATTATGCAAGTGCTGTTTACGGCGCAACACAGTGCAGTAAGGCTTTTACCGGCGAACTTCGACTTCATAAAGACGGTCTTGACAGATTTGCTTATGATATCGAATATCTCGGTTTTGCTATTGATGATATTTACCTTGAGCTTATTCAGGCTATCGTGAGAATGCTTCACGAAACTTACGGCCTTGATATCGCCGTATGGGCGGTTAATAATGTTCTTAAAGATATTTATCTTGAAATATTCCCTGAGTTTATGCGGGCAACCTACGGTACTCTTCCTTCATATTGGAGTATGGTAAGCCTCGGCGATTATGATAAGGCAATGAAAACGGTATTCCATGGTGCAGATAAATCTGAATATGCCGGTCTTATTGAAAAGGTTGAAAGATACCGTAATTATGTTCAGCTTCCCTTCGGTGAAAGAAGTATGGAGCAGGCAGACAGGGGAATTGAATTCTCAAATATTGTTAAATACGGCATTCAGAGCATTCCCGTAACAGATAATTCCGATGAGCTTTCCGATGGACTTTGTTCCGTTAATGAAAGCTCGTTCGGCGCAACCTGCACTCTCATTGAAGAAACCTTTACCGAAGAATATATAAATAATGCAAGGGAGAACGGCACGCTCAGTTATATTTCACCGGATTATCAGATTGATGCTTCAACCTGTCTTTCACCCGATACAACCTGGTTTGTCAAGAATCTTTTCCATATGACATTCCCCGAATCAGTAAACTGTCTTGTTGCTGATATTGTTAACAATGACGGCTATACGGTTAATTCAAGTAAAGAATATCCTCAGTATCTTGTTTTTGAATCTGAAAACGGTGAACTTCTTCCGATGACTGCAGAGAATGAAAACACAACTCAGAGATGGTATGAACTTTCGCTCTTGGATGCTCTCGAAATAATAATTGAGTTTATTAAGTCTTTGGTGAACAGCTGATTTATTTGTATTTTATGCAAATGACAAGAATTGAATGGTTGAAAGTTATACATAATGGTGGTAAAATATTCAAAAACATAACACGGGAGAATATCGGCGTAATGAAATTAACCAAAAAGATCGTTTCACTTATTCTTGTTTTGATTATAGGACTATCCGTTTGCGTTCCTTCGGGTGCGGCAAGCAGTGATATCCAGTCATCAAGACCTCAGTTTTTCTCAATCAGTCAGTATCAGAACAAGCTTATGGAAGAGGGGTATCCCACTTTCACAACTGATGATTTTATGAAGATTTATGATGCAATGGGTGCGGTTGTCCGCCTTTTCACGGGCCGTTTCCTTTATGCGGAAGAGCATTTTGATGTTACTGTTGATGAATATGTAACAGCTGCCTGCAATCACGTATATGAAAATTCAGGTCTTGATGTTGTTAAGATTCTTACAAGCCTTCCCGATGTAAATAATCTTCCTGATCTCACAACAACTCTTTTTAAGATTGATACTGCCGAGTTCAGAGAGCAGATGTATGATAAGCGTGACGAAGCCTGGGAAGACGGCGATGAATTTATGTCAAGCGTTTATTTCTTTCTCGGTGCTTATATGAGCGTTATTCAGAAATGCTATGTAACAGCAGTTCCCACCGAGAATGCTGATGTTGTTGAAGTTGTTCTTCTTCTGACTTATAAAGACGGAGCACAGGAACAGCTAAGACCCGGTATTTATATCAATTCGGTTACGGGTGAATGCTCAAATAAAGAAATCGACGGAACAGGTCTTGTTAACACTGGCTTCAATATGAACCTTTCTGAAATGATGGTTTATGCAACTATTAACGGCTGGATGAGAAACTACGGTTTCTGTCTTTTCTATGATTTTATGGTTGCAATGTCACCTCTTCTTTGGAACTATGATACACTCAGATTCAAGTTTGATTATGACGGTCTTGAGTGGATGATTCAGATATGGAAGGGTAATTATCTTATCACCAATGGCGGTGAAGTTGGTCTTTATAACCGTGAACCCGGTTCGTTCGGTTCATATTATGACTGTGCAACTGATGATCAGCTCCTTGAAATGTCGCTTCAGATATGGCACGGAGATGACCTGCTCGTTAATCAGGAACCGCAGATGCATTGGTGGATTAACGGTTTCCATATGAGTAAAAGAATGTATATTCCTGAAAGTCTCAAAATGTGTTTCTCGATTGTTATGCCCGATGAAGAAATGCTCAATGCTTTTTGCGAATCAATGGATAAACATTATAAGAAAGCAGTAACCTACACAGTTGAAGGTCTTAAGGTCAATGTTGTCTGGTAAAAAAATTAACGGAGAAGCTGAAATGTTTCTCCGTTTTTTCTGATTATTGATTCATATTTTTGTGATCAGAAGATTGCTTATTATTGTAATTGCAAAATATTATGAGTAGGGCGGAACTTACTACCGCCGATTTTTAGTGTAAAGTTCAAAGTGTAGAGTATAGATAGAAAGGCCTGCGGAAAAAATCTTATTATGTTTCATTCCATAGTAGCAGCGATTCATGAATCGATAGATATAATGTTAAAACAGTATGTTTTGAATTGGTTAATTTACGTTTAAACTTAATTAAAAATAATTTAAAAAACACTTGATTTTTATGAATCAGTCATATATAATATATAAGCATTTGATTTGCAGATACGGAGAGTTGTCCGAGCTGGTCGAAGGAGCACGATTGGAAATCGTGTAACGGGCTATAACCTGTTCGAGGGTTCGAATCCCTTGCTCTCCGCCATGAAAAAGGAACAGATACCCTTGTGGTGTCTGTTCTTTTTTTGTTTGCAGAAGTTAAGACGGGGTTCGAAGGACGAGCGGTACAGAGCAACAGTCCGGTGGACTGTTGTGACCGCGAGCGACCAAGCGACCGCAGTCGCGCGAATCGAATCCCTTGCTCTCCGCCAGAAGCCCATAGAAGTAATAGCTTCTGTGGGGTTTTTCTTATGCTTTCAGCTACCGCAAAGTATAAGAAAAACCCACTTCCGACGACGAAAAGACGACGATAGACCGAGCATAAATATCTCTATGGTCGGCAAGAATATCCGTCACCGTCGGCTTTTGAT
>JAZNRG010000068.1:0-9034 GCA_045590575.1 Acutalibacteraceae bacterium
TACAGATGCCGAAGTTGATCTTATAATTGAAAAGTGTAAAGAACTCGGCGTAAATGTTGTTCTTTCAAATGTATGGGCTGAAGGCGGCGCAGGCGGAGTTGAACTTGCCGAAGAAGTTGTAAGACTTTGCGAGCAGCCCAATGACTTCACTTTCTCATATGAGCTTGACGGCACAATTGAAGATAAGATTGAAGCTGTTGTTAAGAAAGTATACGGCGGCGATGGAATCAGCGTGCTTCCCGCAGCCAAAAAGCAGATTGCAGCTCTTGAAGCTATGGGTTACGGCAACCTGCCCGTGTGTATGGCAAAAACACAGTACAGCTTTTCGGATGACCCTGCAAAGCTCGGTGCACCCGACGGCTTTACAGTAACAATCAAGAACGTCAAGATTTCCGCAGGTGCAGGCTTCATTGTTGTCCTGACCGGAGATATTATGACCATGCCCGGTCTTCCCAAGGTTCCTGCCGCAGAGAGAATCGATGTTGACGAAAACGGCAAAATCAGCGGACTTTTCTAATTGAATAACCAGTAGCCGCCGAGGCAAATGATGCTGCGGCGGTCGTTTTTTTGTAGGGGCGATTTACGAATCGCCCGAATTATTATAACCATTGGATAAATGCGGTTTTATCATTGCTGTTATAACCTGCTTTTTTATAGAAATTTAATGTGGATTCATCTTTAGCCCCTGTAAGCAACATTATTTTATAGCAATTATTTTTAATCGCAATTTCTTTTGCGAATTCAAGGCATCTTGTTGCAAAGCCTTTATTTCGGAAATCTCTATGTGTTACAACATTTTCAATAAATGCATAAGGGCGCATGCTGTGCGTTAGATTCGGAATGATTACGCAAACACACGAAGAAATCAACTTGCCGTTTTCTTCACACACAATTATATGATGATTAGTGTCGTTGTAAATTGAACTCCAAGTGTTCAACATATGCTCTGAATTTTGGGGGATTTCTTTTTCGTGCAAATGAAGGTACAAATCCAGCAATTGGTTAAATTCATCATTTTTTATTTCTCTTATCATAAAATTTCTCCTAAGATCTCTCCAACCTTGCCGTGAATGACAAGTCCGAACTTCTCATCCATTTCCGTTGCATCTTTGTTAATCAGAACAAGATTCTTACCTCTGAAATATCTTATGAATCCTGCGGCGGGATAAACCGTCAGAGATGTGCCCGCAACGATGAGCATATCGGCGGTTGCAATGGCATTGACCGCTCCGGAAACAACGCCGTCATCAAGGCTTTCTTCATATAAAACAACATCGGGTTTTACCGTTCCTCCGCAATCGCATTTGGGGATACCGCTTGATTTATAAACAAAATCGAAATCATAGAATTTTCCGCATTTCACGCAGTGATTTCTGAGTGCTGAACCGTGGAGTTCATAAACATTTTTGCTGCCTGCAAGCTGATGCAATCCGTCGACATTCTGGGTGATAACCGCTTTCAGTTTACCTTCGTTTTCGAGCTTTGCAAGAGCATAATGCGCCGCATTCGGTTTTGCATCGGGGAAGCAAAGAAACCTGCGGTAGAAATCAAAAAAATCCTCGGTATGCATTTCGTAAAAGCTGTGGCTGAGTACGCTTTCGGGAGGGAATTTATAACTCATTTTATATATTCCGTCTGCCGAACGGAAATCTTTGATGCCGCTTTCTGTTGAAACTCCCGCACCTCCGAAGAAAACTATTGAACAGCTGCTTTCAATCATTTCTCTGAGCTTTTCTATTTTATTCATAAATATCACCGTATGTTATTAATATAATGTAATAATATCTACAAAATAAAAGGATGTCAAGCAAAAACCTCACAAAATATTGAGTTTTTTGTTGCAAAAACAAATAAACAATGCTATAATTATTAAAATGCCGTATTGCGTTTATTATTCATCCTTTTGAGGAATAATAACTGTGTTTTATGCTTTGAAAGGATGAATGTTATTTATGAAAAACAAAAATAAACGTGATAATTTTTTTCTCCCGTCACCGCCGTGGCAAACTGACCTCAATAACAGCGGCAACGGTGAAAGCGACGATACCTCCGCTTTGAGCGGCATAATCGAAACGGGTTCGGTAACTGTGAAAAAAGGCGGTTATCTTATCCATTGTCTGACTGTTATCGGTCAGATTGAAGGGCATTATATTCTGCCCGCACAGAATAAAACAACAAAATATGAGCACGTTATTCCTCAGCTTGTTGCAATTGAAGAAAGCGATGAAATCGACGGTCTCATTCTTATTCTCAATACCGTCGGCGGCGATATTGAAGCGGGTCTTGCCATTGCCGAGCTTATTTCGGGAATGAAAACACCTACCGTTTCCCTCGTTCTCGGCGGCGGACATTCAATCGGTGTTCCTCTTGCCGTTTCGACCGATAAATCATTTATAACTCCGTCGGCAACTATGACCATTCATCCCGTTCGTATGAACGGTCTTGTGCTCGGTGTACCGCAGACTCTCTCGTATTTTGAGCAGATGCAGGAGAGAATAGTCAAGTTCGTTTCCGACAATTCCGATATTGAGGGCGACAGATTCCGTGAAATGATGCTTGCAACGGGTGAGCTTGTGCTTGATGTGGGCACGGTTCTTACGGGTGAATCCGCGGTAAACGAAGGGCTTATCGATTCTCTCGGCTCGCTCTCCGATGCACTTGAGTGCTTATATTCAATGATTGAAGAAAATAACAATAATACTCCGAAAGGATGACATAAATGGCAAATACCCAAAACAAAAAATCATCGGCTGCAAAAAAGAAGGCTCCAGCAAAAAGCAGTCCCGCACCAAAGAAAACAGAGAGCAAGAAGGCTCCCGAAAAGAAAGAGGTTTCGCAGACCGTGAAACGCCAGAAAACTGCCATAATTCTTATGGCGGCAGCGGTTTTCCTTGCCTGCGTTGCGTTTGTGAAGGGCGAAAGCGTGTGGCTTAATCTTCATAATGCAATGTTCGGAATCTTCGGCTTCTGTGCTTATGTACTGCCTGTTGTTCTTGTATATATGGCGATTGTTTATGCCAAGGACAAGCCTCTCGGAAGCGTTGCCGCAAACCTTTCGGGCACGGGTGTTTTTGTTGCTCTGCTCAGCGGAGCGGTACATATTTTTGCAAACACCGCAGAGTATCTCAAGGATACGGGGGTCGGAATTCAGATTTCCGATGCGTGGAATAAACCCGCTTCCATAACAAACGGCGGTGTTATCGGCAGCCTTATCGGCGGTCTTATCTCAAAGCTTTTCGGCAAGACGGGTGCGGCAATAACCGTAATCCTTCTTCTTGTTGTTCTGACTATGTTACTCACGGGCACAACTCTTATTTCTCTTTTCAATGCCATCCGAAAACCCGTAAAGAAGGTTGGCGAGATGACCAACGAAAAGCTTGAGCAGAATGCAATCCGCCGAGAACAGCTTGAAAAAGAGCGTGAAGAGAAAGAAAAAGAAGAAAAGAAAAAGAGCTTCAATCCTCCCAAACAGCCAACCGTTGCCGTTGAAAAATTTGAAGATAATTTTATAACCGATGAATCAACTTTTGAACCCGTGGCAGAAGCTCCTATGCCCGAGATTCCCGTTGTGAAGCTTCCTGAAGAAACTGCTGATATCATTGAAGAAACCGTTGAAGCGGCAATCGAAGAAAAGAAGCCCAAAAGAAAGAAAAAAGCTCCTCCTATGCCCGACGGTGAACCCGAAGAGCAGGCAGGAGATGTTGAAGAAATTCCGTTTGAAGTTCTTCCTGAAACTGAGCAGGAAAAGCCGAGCTATGTGTTTCCGCCCATCGACTGTCTTAATATAGTTGAAAAAGAGGGCACAACCGATAATATGACAGAAATGCAGCTCGGTGCAAAGAAGCTTGTTTCAACTCTTGAAAGCTTCAAAATCAATGCAGAGGTAACAAATATCTGCCGAGGACCTTCGGTAACAAGATATGAGCTTGTGCCCGAAGCCGGTGTCAGAATCAATAAAATCACGGGTCTTGCGGATGATATTGCTCTCCGCCTTGCCGCAACAAGCGTAAGAATCGAAGCTCCCATTCCCGGTAAAGCCGCTATCGGTATTGAAATTCCCAACAGTGCAAAATCAATGGTGTCAATGCGTGAAATCATTGATACTCCGCAGTTCAGAGATGCCAAGAGCAAGCTTAACGTTGCTCTCGGCAAGGATATCACGGGCAATATTATCTGCGCTGACCTTGCAAAAATGCCCCACGTTCTTGTTGCAGGCACCACCGGTTCGGGTAAATCGGTATGCCTTAACTCGATGATTGTCAGCATTCTTTATAATGCAAGTCCCGATGAAGTAAGACTTCTTATGATTGACCCCAAAATGGTTGAGTTTACAGTTTATAACGGCATTGCTCACCTTGAAGTTCCCGTTGTTTCCAACCCCAGAAAAGCGGCGGGTGCTCTCGGTTGGGCGGTAAGCGAAATGGAAAAACGTTACAAGCAGTTTTCTGAAAACAGCGTAAGAGATATCAAGGGCTTCAACAAGCTCTGTGAAACAAGGGATGACCTTGTCAAAATGCATCAGATTGTTATTTTTATCGATGAGCTTTCCGACCTTATGATGGTATCTCCCAAAGAGGTCGAAGATTCAATCTGCCGACTTGCTCAGATGGCTCGTGCCGCAGGTATTCATCTTGTTATCGCTACTCAGAGACCCTCGGTTGACGTTATCACGGGTATAATTAAAGCCAACATTCCCAGCCGTATTGCTCTTTCCGTTTCATCGCAGATTGACTCGAGAACGATTCTTGATGCTTCGGGTGCGGAAAAGCTTCTCGGTAACGGCGATATGCTTTTCAACCCCGTAGGAGCTTCAAAACCGACCCGTGTTCAGGGCTGCTTTATTTCCGATGCCGAGGTTGAAAAGGTTGTTAATCATATCAAAGCTCAGGCTCAGACAACATATAACGAAGAAACAATGCACGAAATCGAGGCAAAGGCGGCTGCTGCCGAAAACGCCAAGAAGAAGGATTCGGGCGATGATGAGGACAGCGATTGGGATCCTATGCTCAACGATGCAATCGAGGTTGTTGTCAACGCAGGCGGTGCCTCAACAACAATGCTGCAGAAGAAGCTCAAGCTCGGTTATGCAAGAGCATCGAGAGTTATGGATCAGCTTGAAGAAAAGGGTATCGTAGGTCCTTCAGAGGGTGCAAAGCCGAGGCAGGTTCTTATCTCAAAACAGCAGTGGTACGAGATGCAGGCACTTGCCGACGGTGCAGGCGAAGCAGCTCCCAATATTGATGACGTTTTTGCAGATGATGACGATTTCGCAGGTGCGGAGGATGATTTTGAATAATATGAACGGATTTCTACCCGTTACAAAAGAAGATATGACCGCAAGGGGATGGGAACAGGCGGACTTTGTTTATGTCAGCGGAGATGCTTATGTTGACCATCCTGCTTTCGGTGCGGCCATAATCACAAGAGTGCTTGAAAACGCAGGCTTCAAGATTGCTTTTCTTGCTCAACCTGATTGGCGGAGCGATAAGGATTTCAAGCGTTTCGGCAGACCCAGACTCGGTTTCCTTGTCAGCAGCGGCAACATTGATTCTATGGTTGCGCATTATACTGCCGCCAAGAAAAAACGCAGTTCGGACTATTACAGCCCCGGCGGTCGGTTCGGTTTAAGACCCGACCGTGCGGTTATAGTTTATTGCAATAAAATAAGAGAAATTTACGGCGATATTCCCATTGTTATCGGTGGTCTTGAGGCATCTCTCCGCCGCTTTGCTCACTATGACTATTGGGATGATAAAATCCGCCGTTCAATCCTTTTTGATGCCCAGGCAGACCTGCTTTCTTTCGGTATGGGCGAGCGTTCTATGGTCGAAATTGCCAAAAGACTTGATGCAGGTGAAAACATATCCGATATCCGTGATGTAAGAGGCACTTGTTACAGTGTTGATGTTCGCGAGACCCCTTATATCGGTACGGAATGCCCGTCTTTTGAGAATGTCTGCAACTCAAAAAAAGAGTATGCGGTGTCATGCCGTATTCAGCAGGATGAGCAGGATTTCTTCAGAGGCAGAGCCATAAAACAGCGTCACGGCAGCCGAATGCTTGTTCAGAATCAGCCGGCAATTCCTCTTTCGCAGGAGGAACTCGACGAAGTTTATGAGCTTCCGTTTATGAGGACTTATCATCCGATGTATGAGCCTATGGGCGGTGTGCCGGGTATTGAAGAAGTCCGTTTCTCTATTGCTCATAACAGAGGCTGTTTCGGTGCGTGCAACTTCTGCTCTCTCGCATTCCATCAGGGAAGATATATAACTACCCGAAGCAAGGAATCGATAATAAAAGAAGCAAAAATTCTTACTTCATTACCCGATTTCAAAGGATATATTCACGATATCGGAGGCCCTACCGCAAATTTCCGACGTCCTTCCTGTGACGGTCAGGAAAAGAGGGGACTGTGCAAAGGTAAAAAATGCCTTGCTCCGACCCCTTGCCCCAATCTTAAAACAGACCATTCCGAATATCTCGGTATCCTGCGTGAAGTGCGCTCTTTACCCAAAGTAAAGAAGGTGTTTGTGCGTTCGGGTATCAGATACGACTATATGCTTCAGGATAAGGATGACAGCTTTTTCAGAGAGCTTGTTGCCCATCACGTCAGCGGTCAGCTCAAGGTTGCTCCCGAGCATTGCTCTGCGGCGGTGCTTGATAAAATGGGTAAGCCGCATATTGAGGCTTACGTTGAATTCTCAAAAAGATATTTCAAATACTCAAAGAACGAGGGTAAGGAGCAGTATCTTGTTCCGTATCTTATGTCATCGCACCCGGGCAGTACGCTCAAAGAGGCGGTTGAACTTGCTCTGTTCCTTAAGAAAATCGGTATCAGACCCGAGCAGGTGCAGGATTTCTATCCAACCCCGGGCACAGTTTCAACCTGTATGTTCTACACGGGTCTCGACCCTTACACAATGAAAGAGGTTTACGTTGCAAAGGACCCCCATGAAAAGGCCATGCAGAGAGCGCTTTTGCAGTATTTTAACCCCAAGAACAAAGGGCTTGTTATTGAAGCTTTGAGAAAAGCGGGCAGGCACGACCTTATCGGATTCGGTGAAAAGTGTCTGATTATGCCCGATAAACGTTATCCGCAAAAAACAAACGAAAGGAACAGGGGAAAGAATGAAAAACGGAAAAATAAATAAAAAGGTCATCTATTTGATTATTATTCTTGTTATTGCTGTTGCTTCTGCTGCGGGGGTTAATTTTGACAAAATTTTCGGAGAATTTCCGACCACATTCGGTTCATCCGAGGTTTCTTCTGATTCTTCGTTTAAAATTCATTTTGTCGATGTCGGTCAGGGTGATTGCACTCTTGTCGAAAGCAACGGCGAGTATCTTCTTATTGATGCAGGTGAAAACGGCCACGAAACCGAAGTGCTCAATTATCTGCGCTCAACGGGTATTGAAAAGCTTGATTATATCATTGCAACCCATCAGCATTCCGATCATATCGGCGGCATTCCCGAAGTTCTTGAAGAATATGAATGCGATAATATAATTATGCCCAGACTTACAAAAGCGCAGACACCCACCAACAGCACTTATACCGCATTCCTCAAAGCCGTTCAGGCAAGTGAAGCAAAGGTTATTTCCGCAAAACCGGGATTATCCTATGCTCTCGGCGGAGCAACCTTTGAAATTCTCGGTCCCGTAACGGATGATGCTGAGGATATCAACAGTATGTCTGCAGTTACCAAAATAACATACGGCGAAAATTCATTTCTTATAACGGGTGACGCCGAAACCGAAGAGGAGCTTGAAATCATCGATAACGGTGCAGACCTTGATTGCGATGTTTTAAGAGCGGGTCACCACGGCTCTTCAACCTCATCCTGCAAGGATTTTCTTAATGCTGTCACACCCGAAATCTGCGTTATTTCCTGCGGTGCAGATAACGATTACGGCCATCCGCACGATAAGGCAGTGAACAGAATCAAAAAGCACACGGAAGAGATTTACAGAACGGATATCTGCGGAAGCATTGTTATGTCAAGCGACGGTGAGAACATTGACATCAGCTATGAAAATCAATAATCTGTGAGGTGTTTGGATGAGAAGACTTCCTAACCACGAAGAAACTCCCGAAAAGCAAGCGGCAGCTGATTATCTGAATCGATTTAACCGAAACCATAAAATCAGTTATGTGCTGATAACGTTGGCTGTTCTGTTTCTTTTCGGAGCATTGATGTATTGGTTTAAAAGCTCCGGTATATTGATTTAAATACGGTAAAAATCAATGAGGTGAATGTTATGTATTTCAGTATTGATATAATTGAAGAAACAGTTGCGCTCTGCGTTGACGATAACGGTGAAACCTGTGCGGTTCCGCTTGATATGATTGACGGCGAAATCAAAGAAGGTTCGGTTCTTTACCTTAACGAAAAAGAGCGTTATTGCGTTGACGAAGAAGAAACCGAAAAGCGCCGTGAGAGCAACTTTGCTCTTGCAGAAAGCCTTTTCGACGAATAAGTTATTATTTATATAAATTTTAATAAAAAATTAAAACAGATTATTCAATTTGCCCTTGAATAATCTGTTCTTTTATTATATAATAACAAATATATGCTCAAGATGGAGGAATATGGCTTGTCAGCTGATTTGAATAAAACTAAAGTTGCGGTTTCTGCCGAAGAAATTGCAAAGCAAAAAGAATATACACAGCTTGCAAGAGCGATAGTTGAACAGAGATTTGAGCATCCGCCCAAAGCGTTTGTTCACACCTACGGCTGTCAGGGCAATGTTGCCGACGGCGAAAGACTCAAGGGTATGCTCGAAGAGATAGGCTATCAGCTTGTTGATGAGCTTGAAGGCGCTGATTTGGTGCTTTATAACACCTGCGCCATCCGTGAGCATGCCGAAGACAGAGTATTTGGCAACGTCGGTGCTCTCAAGCAGATGAAAACAGCAAACAAGGAGATGAAAATTCTTCTTTGCGGCTGTATGATGCAGCAGGAATGGGTGGTTGAAAAAATCAAAAAAAGCTATCCGTTTGTTGATATAGTTTTTGGTACCCACGTTATCCACA
>JAZNRG010000069.1:0-30587 GCA_045590575.1 Acutalibacteraceae bacterium
AAGACAATCTTTTTGTACAACTCCTTGGCTCACAGAACGACATGGCTACCATCCGACTTATTGCCGCTTCTATTATACCCCTGCGCAGTCGTGACATCTTTTTCGGCGCTTCTTATCCCCGAAACCGCCAAAAGAAACGAAATCGGCGATACCGAAGGAATAAATACATCCGCAAAAAGAACATTAAAGAGAACGCTTTTATACTCGGTTGCCTGCGCTGTTTTCTGTTATGTTTTTGCGCCTGCGCTGTCAAATATGGTGTATAAAACAAATGAAGCGGTGAAGTACATAAGAATACTTGCACCGCTTGTTCCGATAATGTATCTTGACAGCGTGACTGACGGATTTCTGAAAGGGCTTGACCTTCAGATTTATTCCATGCGCTACAATATCATCGATTCGTTTTTATGCGTTATCATGGTTTATTTCCTGCTGCCCGTATATTCCGTCAAGGGTTATATCTTCATTCTCTACGCGAGCGAGATAATCAACTTCTTTCTGAGCTTCAACAGGCTGATTTCCGTTTGCGACATCAGAGTTTTCGGAGGACTTTCAGAAGATAGTTCCAGGTTCTTTCCGTTGAAGATATGCTCAGCTTTTCGCAGGGAGTATGGATATCAAAAATATCGGGGCCGAAAGAAACGCAGTCAAGTCCTTTTATTTTCCCGCAGAAAAGACCGCATTCAAGACCTGCGTGAATAGCCGTAACTGTCATTTCTTTGCCGAACATATCATAATAAATTTCTGCCATTTTGTCGCGAATTTCTGAATCCCCTTTGAATTCCCATGCGGGATAATCGCTTCCGCTTATAAATTTGCATGGATATTTTTCAGCGATTTCGGAAAGACGCTTGCAGAGCTTTTCTTTTTCTGAATCCACGCTGCTTCTGACCGAGAAACAATAATAAACATTATTGCCGTTTGTTTTGAGAACTCCAATATTAAGTGAGGTTTCAACAAGACCTTCGATATTATCGCTCATTGCGATAACACCGCTTGGAAGCTCATTGAGAAGAGAAATAATACTTTTGGTTGAATCCTCATCAAAACAGCTTCCGACAGCATCGGTCTTTTCGGCTTTTATGATGGCATCCGGGTCTGTGTTTCTGATTTCACAACAGATTTTGTTGCCGATTTCATAAACATTATTAATTATATCTTCATCTGCTGTAATAACACACTCACAATCTCTTGTTATTGCATTATCCGCTGAACCGCCGTTAATCCTGACAATATAAAATGAAACGGTTTCCTTGAGTTCCGCAAGAAGTCTGCCCATAACCTTGTTTGCATTTTCATATCCGTTATGGATTTCAGCGCCCGAATGACCGCCGTGAAGACCCGAAACATTAATTCTGTAGGCTGTTTTATCATTAAAAATTTGATTGCAGGCAAGAGCAATATCAACTCTCGCACCGCCCGCACAGCTGACCCAGAGAGTACCCTCTGCTTCGGAATCAAGATTGAGCATTCTTTTACCTTTGAGAACGGAAGTATCAAGAGCAAATGCACCGTTCATACCAGTTTCTTCATCGGTAGTGAAAACGATTTCAAGGGGGGGATGTGAATATTCATCGCTGTCAAGAAGAGCAAGGCACATTGCAACCGCTATGCCGTCATCACCGCCGAGAGTTGTTCCTTTAGCGTGAACAAAGTCACCGTCAACGCAAAGTTCAAGACCGTCTGTAAGAAAATCAATGTTGCTCGTTTCATCCTTCTGGCAAACCATATCGGTATGACCCTGAATGATAACGGGTGATTCGCTTTCTCTGCCCGCAGAACCGTTTTTAAAAATCACAACATTCTCCGCTTCATCGGTGTGATAAGCAAGATTTCTGCTCTTTGCAAATTCAACGCAATAATCCCTGATAGCGGTTGTGTTGCCCGAGCCTCTGGGAATTGCGGAAATCTCTTCAAAGAACGAAAAAACATTTTCGGGTTCAAGTCCCTTAAGTATATTCATAATCAATCACCTGTTATTATTTCTATGCATTCGGGAGCCGAAATTATCGGCTCTTTATTTTTATCAAGCACAATATCAATCATACCGAATTCCGTAGGTATACTTATATTCGCAAAATCAAGTCCATAAAGACATGGAGTGAACTTCAGCTTTTTCATTCCCGGTTCAAGGATTTCAAGACCCGTCAGAGCCATCGGCATCTGATAAGCGGGTGTACCGCCCCAGGCGTGGGAGTGGTCAAACGAATAGCTTTCTTCGGGAGCTATCCAGCCTTCGGCAAGACCCTTATCACATTCTTCAACAACGCGAATCCATCTTTCAAGAAGCTTCATTCCGTATTTATCAAACATATTATATTTACGGATTGCGTTAAACATATAATGCATAAAATACGGCTGAATATCCTGAAGTTCATCATCAAAAATAATTCTGTCGAGAATATCCTTTGCAAGTTCTTCATCCGCAAGGCCGAAAAGCGAAGCAAGAATATTCGGATATTTTGAGAAATACTTTTTATTGACATTGGCAGGAAGATAATGCTTTTCACCGCCGTACGGCGTGCCGAGGCCGTCAAAATAAAGCCTTCTTTCTGCATCAAAGAAAATACGGTTGAAATCAGCCTTGAACTTTTCTGCATTTGCATTCAATGCGTCGCAAACATCATTTTTGCCGAGATAAGAATAAATCTTTTCGGCATAAACAAGTGCATTGTAATAAAATGCATTAAGCACGGTCTGACCGAGAGCCTTGGGCGGATGATGCATTGAAAAACCGTCGATAACCGTCCAGTCAACAAACATAAAATCAGGCGGATTATCGATGATATCATTGTCACCTTTATAGCTTTCAAATCTGTCGAGAAGAACCTTGAGCGCAGGCTCGCAGTAATCAAGAATTTCTTTTCTGCCCGTTATCATATAAACATCGTGAAGCATCTGCACCCATATAAGGCTGTAGGTTGTGTGGAACATAACTCCGCTATTCATTACAAGCCAGTCTGCAGTGCGCATCAGATCAAATTCCGCAAGACGCATATCGCCGAAGCAGAACATCGTCATAAGGCTTTCAATGTTATAATCTCCCGTACAGGCAAGCAGCTCCTGATGCTTTGTGCTGTCAAGATGTATCGACTGACGACAGATTTTAAGAGTATGCTTGCAAACATCAAAAACCTTGTTAAGACCTTCGTTGCTTGTAACAAAAAAGCCTTCTTTATCAATCGGATACCAAGGGGCAATAAGAGATAAAGTTACAGATATTTTTGTATCGTCTGTGTTTTCAACAATAAGAGTTACTCTGCCTGCACTGTGCATACGGAAGGAATAATATTCTCCGCCCGGATAATCGAAAACAATCTTTTCTTCCGTCTCCGGCTGACCCTTAAGCTCGCTCATTTTAAAAAAAGCATTGCATTTCCCGTCGGATTTCAAAAAAGGATGAACACCGTAAATCCTGTTAATCTCAAACTCAAATGCTTCTGTTTTACCGGCATCAACAGTGACTTCCGTTTCAAAAACCTTGTTAAAACTTCTGGGAGAAATATGGGAATCCTCAACATTCCAGATATCAACGGATTCACAAGCAAACAAACAATCGGATTTATCCGTATTAACGGAATTATAATATCCGAAATCCGAATAAGAATTATCGGGATTTGCTCTCCAGGTTGAGTCTGTTACGATACAATCACATGTACCGTCTTCAAAACAAACTGTTCCTGAAAGGTAAAATCCTCCGTGACCTCTTGAATAATCGCAGCACATTTCAGGCTGAAGCCTTACCTTTGCGGTTATGTCAAGTTTATCAGTTCCGTTAAACTCAAGTTCATAAACATCTGCATAATGCTTCGGGGCTTTACCTGTGCAAAGAAAATCGCCGCCGGGCAATGCAGGTCCGATACCTTTGAACTCATCATTAATGAATAAAATATATTCATTATCGGCACTGACACGGAGTTTTGCAGACTTGATATTCTTGCCGAAACTGAAAGTTTTTGAAAAATCGGCAACAGCATATTTAGAAATTTCTTTACAGTCGCAGTCATAAAGCGTATTAAATAAATTTTTCTGATATTCGGGATATTTTATTTCATCAAGCCATATCCACGGCATATAATCACAGCCTTTTTAAAATAACCCGAACTCGTAAGAATTCGGGTTAATATTATTAATCAACAACAATTCCTTCAAGGAAATCTGTTTCGGTTACAAAACCTTCGGAATCGATTCTGAAGGTTTTGATTTCGTGGGGAGTAAAATCAGCATAGAAGCCTGCATCAGCAATGTCACAAACGATAGCCGCTCTGACTTCCCTGCCTTCGGTTTCGTTGAATCTCATCACTATATCACCCGAACCGTCTTCACAGAACTTGAACGCATCAAGACGGATATTTGTCTTGTTTACTCTGATGAACGACTTTTCAAGAGGCATAGTGCCTTTATGATAGCTCACGGGAACTGCAACGGGCTTTGAATTGATAACAGCCGCAATATTCTGAACACCGCTGTTTTCGGCATCGCCCATATGAGGATAAACCGCATATTCAAAACGGTGTATACCTTCGTCACAATAACTGAAATCAGCATCAGGTCGGTCGGAATAATGGTCAGCAAAAATGCTGTTGCGGAGCATTGTCAGACGAAGAGTGTTGCCGGGACAGTCATAGCTGTACTTGGCATCGCTGATAAGAGCAACACCTTTGCCGTCTGCAGTCACATCGCCCCAGGTAAGAGCAGGCTCCTCCTCGCCGTTGCAAGGTCTCTTGATGAATCCTGCGGGTATTTCATAGGTTGAAACGGGCTTCTCACCGCTGATTGTAACAGGCATTTTAAGAATTGTGAGAGGCTCCTGCCAGAGTGCTCTGCACTTGACTCTGAGATGCTTGCTCTCGGTTGAGAGAATATAATCCTGAGTCAGATAAGAGCCGTTATAAACGTGTTTAACACGCATCAAAGCTCTTGCGGGCCCGTTTTCAACAAGATCAATTGACTTAAGCTCCATCTTCGCAATTTCTTTATCAAACTTAAATATATTGTGTGCCCATGTGTCGGGCTCGGAATTATCGATAACGGTAGGAACGCAGAATTCACCGCCAACAAATTCCTCGCCGTTTTCTTTCATAACAAGGCTCTTGATTCCGCCGGTTGTTTCATCAAAAACAGCCTTTATATATTTATTTTCGAGAACAAGCTCGGACGAAGAAACATCTGTTTTGACTTCTCTCATATCATCACAGAATTCGGAATCCTCGTGCCACAGCCAATAAGTTGCATAGCCGAGCGCGGGAACCTTCGCAATAAAAACAGTGTCTTTATGAGAATCATTTGAGCGTGACGAACGGACATTCTGGAAAACAACATTGTTGCCTTCGCTGTCTTCAACCTTGCGTGAGGGATGATATGTTCTCACGGGAGTTTCAACCTCAAACGAATGGGAGTTAAAAACAATAACAGGTCTTGGAAACTTAAGATTTCTGCAGTGATGGCGTGCTGTAATCGACTGACTTTCGGTAACGCCGTCAAGCCAGGTATCAACCATGCCTGCAATTTTAAGCATAGCCTTATTTTCTTCGTCTGCCGCAATCTTCATTGCATAGCCCATAGAATCGCGCACATCATCGTAGGCTTCCATAATTGAGCAGCCGCAGAAAATATCGTGGAACTGATTGAAGCAAACCTCTTTCCAGGCATCGCCGAATCTCTTGGTTGCATCGGGAAGATTTGAAATTTTAGCTGAAACCGTGTTCCATTTTTCAGCATTTGCAAGCCAGTATTCAGCTTTTCTGTTAAGCTGTTTTACCATTGATGTTGCAGAATAGCAGCCGCTTGCATGATGCTGCATTTCATCTTTCCACTCCGGAAGGTCAATCTTCTGAGCAGCCACTTCTTCAAAATAATCGTCGGGTGATGAATAAGTAAGCTCTTCATATCCGTTTTCTTTGAGTTCAAGAAGATAATCAAGGTCACCCTTGGTGGGTCCGCCGCCGTGGTTACCCACTCCGAAGAAGAACATCATACCGTGTCCGGTATCCTCAGCTCTTTCTTTGAGACGCGGAAGCTCATTATCAATTCCGTTTTTGCCGTTGACGCAATAGCACTCAGGAATTCTGTAGGTAAGAACTCTTGAACCGTCAACACCGTCCCACCAGAAAAGATTCTCGGGAATTTCGGAATTCTCGTGCATTCCGGGTCGCATCATAACATAGCAACGCATACCGCCCTTAACTAAAAGCTGAGGAAGATTACCGTTATGACCGAAAGAGTCAACATTATAACCTGTTTTGCAAATCTTGCCGAACTTTTCATAATAATAAAGCTGGCTGTAGAGTGCCTGACGGGCAAAGCTTTCACCCGAAGGCATATTACAGTCGGGCTGAACCCACCAACCGTTGACGGGCACCCACTTGCCTTTTCTGACCAGTTTTCTGATTTCTTCAAAAAGCTCGGGATCGATTTCTTCAACCCACTTATAATATGATGCAGATGAACAGGTGAACACAAGGCCCTTATATTCTTTTATTCTTTCAACAGCACTTCTGAAAGTTTGAAGCACTTCACCGCAGCCCTCCTGCCATCTCCAGAGCCAGATAGGGTCAAGGTGAGCGTTGCTGATAATATGTAAATTGTTATTCATCATCTCTTACCTCTTATTCAAAGAATCCGTAATATCTGCCGATCCAGTATGCGAAAGTGTAAACATAGCAATTTTCAACAACCCAGACTCCGCCCGAATCTTCGTTTTTATATTCAACGGGATTTCTGTCGTACTTTGCAATGAAGGTTTCATCGGGAGGCATCTGAACCGAAATCTCCTTTGCTCCTGCACGAAGAGGCTTAACGGGTATATCGTGCCTGCCGACCATTGCTACACCTGCAGCAAGACGGCTTGCGTTTGTTCTGTAGAACCAACCCGCAAGTTTATCAAGGTCAGGTTTTTCTTCGGGGCAGGAAATGAAATAAGGAAGATCGTATCCGGGATTGTGTTCTCTCGCAATTGTGGTTCTCCACGCCTTATAACCCTTTTTATATTTAGCAAGGAGCTTTTCGTCTGTTTCAAGAGTACAGAGACCCCAGAACGAACAGGTTGCAAGCATATGGTCGCCATACATAACATCTTCGGGATAATCAAAATTCATTGAGATACTTGCCTGATAAAGACGGTTGAAATGCTGTTCCGTCATATCGGCATAACCCATTTCATTGACAAGTTTATCATAGCTTTCACGCCACTTACCTTCGGTCATCTTGCCTGTGATTTTCATCGTAACGAGATGATACATCAGAAGCTCTGCGGAGTTAAGAGCGCCGTCTACCCAGCCAAACTCGGAAAAGAAATAAGGAACATTCCATTTTGCCCAGGTTGTTGCCTTCCCTGTGAAATCTATAAGTTCATATCCGTTATCAATAATGAATCCGAGAAGACGTTCAGCAGACTCAAGAATAAGAGCATCAAGCTCAGGATCATCACATCCGAGATGCTCATGAGCAAAAAGGAAATGAAGGAAATGATGAGTAATCTCATCGCTGCTTGTATCTGCTTTATAAACGAGGCCATCAACAGTGTAGCCCTTATCAGTGTAGAGCTTTGCAAGCCTTTCGGGAACAGATGCACTCGCATCAATCTCAACACCGCAGACCCCTTTTTTCAGTGAATCTGTTGTTTCAAGGCAAACTGCTTTGCCGTTTTCCATTCTGAAGAAAAGTCCGTCATCGGGAACGGGTTCATCGGGAGCAAGATATGTTCTTGCAACAAATCCGTCACCTCTGCAGGGAATGTAAAGAAGAAGCAGGCAGGCTTCAACAGCCTTTGTTGCAATCTCCTTTGCTTTAAGAGTATCGGGATGATCTGCGCCCTTTTCTCTCTTGAATGTTGCATAGCGAAAAATTTCACCGATAGAATAACCGACAGTGAAGCTGCCGTCATTATCGGAGTGACCATAAGGAAGAATCGAATCAAGATTTCTGGGTTCTGTAAGACGCTTCTGGCTCATCATTTCACGGCGGTTAACATATTTTAATGATTCTTCACGCAGAATATCGGCCTTTTCTTCCATTGAAAGCATTTTCATTTCAATGTAAACCGCGCCTGTTTCGGTAAGCACCCAGATATTATCGCCGTCTGCCATTATTGCTTTAACATTGTTATCGGGAAGGTATCTGTCACCGCCGAAATGCATAACAATATCTTCTTCTCGCTCTGCGTTTTTATCGTAGCGGGTAAGGCCGTTTGATGCGCCGTACCATTCAATATCGCCCGTTTTTTCAAAGCAGGTGTAATCACTTTTCTTTGATGGAAGCGGCAGAGGAAAATCTGCAAGGTCGGGTTTTTCGTTTTTATGATCAAACAATGCGGCAGGAATTTTTTCATCCCCAATAGCATAAAAAGTGCAGAATCTGCACAAATGAGAACTGAGCTTATAAGGTTCTGTCATAGCGGCACCTCTTTATATAAATATAAAAATAATATAACAGAAAAGGGATACTTATGCAATATTATTTTGTAATTTTATACAAAAACCGAAAAAGAAATATATTTACAATTCAAACAGGAAATGATATAATTTGAAAAAATAAAAATCCAGGGTGTTTTATGCTTTCATTCAAAAAAATCGAATTCTCAGACTTACCCGTTATCAGAGCATATTTCAATGCCTACCCTGCCCGTCAGTGTGACAGAGCATTGGGTTCAACGGTTATGTGGAGAGATTATTTCAATAATCGGTTCGCCATTCACGACGGAACGATTATATTTTCATCAAAATTCAAAGACGAAATTTGTTTCAGCCATCCCATCGGCAGAAATCCCGATGCGGCTTTTGAGGCTCTTGAAGAACACTGCAGCGTCAACAATATTGACCTGATTTTTACGGGCGTTAACGAAAGTGAGCTTCCTAAGATGCTCGAAAGATATCCGGGAAGCACCGTTGAGGCAGACAGAGATTGGTTTGACTATCTCTACGAAAAAGATGCGATTATGAATCTCGTAGGCAGAAAATATGCCACTCCGAGAAACCACATCAATAAATTCAAAAAGCTTTATGCCGACTGGTCATTCACCAAAATCGAGAAATCGGATATTTCCGAGCTTATAGAATTCACAAAGAATTTTACTTTCAATGCCGAAAAAGACGAGAGCGCAATTCTTGAGCTTGAAATGTGCATTGAAGTGCTTGAAAATTACGACACCTATGATATGATTGGCGGTGTGCTGAGAGTTGACGGAAAGGTTATTGCATATTCAATCAGTGAAATCATCGGGGACACTCTTTTTTGCCATATTGAAAAGGCGGATATCTCATATCACGGAGCATATCAGATGCTCACAAATCAATTCCTCAGAATGTATGCGGATAACGATGATATCAAATTTGTCAACCGCGAAGAGGACTGCGGAGACGAGGGACTCAGAAAATCCAAGCTCTCCTATAATCCCGTTGAACTGATAGAAAAAAACACAGTCTATGTGAAAAGAGGTTAAATTATGAAACTCGGTATTATTAACGGTTGGGATGAAGGCTGCTTCGAATATGTTAAACGCAAGGGTCTTGAAGCTGTTGAATTCTGCGTAAACTACAATTACGATTCTGCCGAATTCCTTTCAAAAGCATATGATATCAAAAGCTACAGCGAAAAACACGGCATTCCCGTAGGCTCAATGGGCAGATGGGGAATGGAGCGAATCGATGAAAACGGCAACATCATCGAAGAAGCACTTCAACACGATAAGAACCTCATTGACGCCGCATTAATAATCGGTTGCCCTGTTTATAACTGCGGTGTGAATTACATAGACGGACTTTCATATTATCAGAACTGCGAAAATGCAATCAATTATCTTCGCATTCTCATCGATTACGCAAGAGTAAAGAATGTTAAGATTGCGGTTTACAACTGCAGATGGGATAACTTTGTTGTTGAGCCGAAGGTATGGGAAATCGTTCTTTCCGCACTCCCCGAACTCGGCATAAAATATGATATTTCTCATTGCATCTATCACAACGGCGACTATCTTGCCGAAATGCGTGACTGGGCACACAGATTCTATCACTTCCACATCAAAGGCTGTGTAGTAATAGAAAACGATGTTTACGATGACGCTCCAGCAGGGCTAGACACAATCAACTGGGGTGCAGCTATGGATATTCTTTACACTAAAGACTATAACGGAATGCTTTCCATTGAACCTCATTCGCAGTATTGGCAGGGCAAAAAAGGTCAGTGGGGAATTGATTTCACCATTAACTATATGAAGCAGTTCATTATGCCCGAAGATTACGAATACGCCGAAGACCCTTATATGCCCTAAACAAACATATAACCCACAGAGAATCAACTCTGTGGGTCTTTTTTTACATCCAGAACAGCTTTTCGCCATCTGTATTTTTTAAATGTGAAACATCGTTTGAAAGCGCAAGTTTTACGGGTGCATCATCGCAGAAATTAATTTTAGTGACCGATGCATTATAAACCGAAAGTCGCATTGCACCGCAAGGAATATTGAGAGCCGCTTTTATAAGTTGATTGAGAAACATTCCGTGCGCAACAATAATAACATTCTCGTGATTTCTATGTTTACTCCTGATTTTTTCAATCACCTTAAGCGCTCTTGCGTAACATTCTTCGGCAGACTCATAATAATCCTCAAAGCCGTTTTCGGTTGCTCTTAAACCGTTTTCAAGCAAATCAGAGTCAATAATCATTTCTGTTGAAATTTGAGAAGCTGTTTCTCTGGCTCTGTCAAGCGGACTTGAATAGAGAGTAAATTCTTTAAGTTCGGCAAAACGCTCCCCTACCGCCTTTGCCTGCATTTTACCGTGCTCGGTCAGGGGCGGATTTGTTTTGTCAAACGGTTCATCGGTTTCAATGTTACCCATGCTTTCGCCGTGACGGATAAGATAAAGCTGAAGATACATTTCGTCGTTACGCACTTTATTTAACCTCCAATTTTGATTTTTTCGGCAAGTTATATTCATATCCGGGCATTACCCAATGATGATATGAATCATTTTGTTTATATACCAGGAAACTTTCTTGATTAAATATGTAATAATACTTGTTCTTTTCAACCGTTAAATACTCTTGGATATCAATTAATTTTTCAACGGTTCTGATAGGAAATAGTATCGGTCTTTGTTGATGAAAATAGGTATAGTTTAAACACGCTTCTGTTGAATTTATATCTGCAAGTTTTCTTGTGGTTGCGTAAATTATCACCGTTCCAGGTTCAGGCTTGAATTTAGCTCCTTTAATATACTGACGGTTTTTATAATCATCAGGCTTCAAATACAGCTGTTTACCCTTTCCTTGACAAACAATGTTATCAGTTATGTGAAGTTCCAGCAGAAGATCTCCTCTGTTATCAGTAGTTTCAGGAACGGTATATCCGCCTGTATTCAAATAAGAATCATCAAATAATATGCAATCGTTATAAATGGCTTTAACCTCTTTATCATTCACACTATGAACAGTAAATATTTTAAGAAATCTGACTGAAATTTCATCAGATGCTTCTTGCAATCCAATTGCATAATTACGAACAATAACTGATCCGTCATATGCCTCAAGCCTGATTTCTTCTAATCCATGGTTAAAAGACCCATAAATTTTTGATGCACTTTCGGTAAGTTCAGATTTGTTAACCGAATTCCAATATTTCACAATTTCACTTTTCGGTAACAGCTCCACATATTCTTCAGGCACTCCGTACGAAATAAGATTATCGAATATTCTTTTGTAATGCTGCTCATCGATTTCGCAATCGTCAATCGAATAAATCACATTTTCTGGTTTAAATGTTGAAACTGCATAATCAACCCCGCCAATTGAAATCACGGAAAAAGCAACAACAATCAAACAAACAACATATCTTTTTTTAACTGAAATTTCAACTTTGTATTCATGCTCACTTTTATAAAGTATATCTGAAATTTTCAGCATTTGATTTATAAAAATGCAAGAAGAAACAACAATACACAGCAAAAATACAGCAGAATAGAAAACATAAAAAAGCGAATTCAGCTCCAAAGCTTTTGGGACCAAATATAATAGTGTTAAGTTCGATAAAAAGAAGTGATTATTAAATACCTTATCATCCGAATACGGTTTAATCAGTTCCTTAAGACCAAAGAAATTCAAAAAACACGAAACAATCAAAGACAATATAAAAACAACGCCGAGAGCAGAAAATAATACTTTGTTATTTTCAAATTCAATGGGATAAACAGCAATCAGACCGATAATCGAAACCGCAGATATAATCTCACTTATAAAAGCAAATTTAAATTTCTCATTGGCGGGTCGCATCATATATGCCGAAACAAGGCGAATCATAACTGCGACGATGCAAAAAACCGGCATATAAAGAACAGAAATAGGCAACAAACCAAGCAAAACAAATAAACTCGGCAAGACGTTTGCAAGAATCATAACATAAATTGCAGATTTTAAACTTTGAGCAGGATAATACCAATGCACTTTTTGCAAATTTTCTCTTATTGCATTTTTATTTCCAAGTTCTTTTATTGATTTCTCCGTTGCCGATTCCTCATCAAGCCCCATTGCAAGATAAGTTTCATATTTGCACATCAGGTGGTCATAAAGCTCGTCACGAACATTCTGTCTTTCCTTTTTGGACATAATGCCAGAGCAAAGAAAGTCGAGTATTTCATCAAAATTATGCTCCTGCAAGCTTCGCACCTCCCAGAACCTTGGAAACTGCAGTTGAAAAGGTTTTCCATTCCTGCTCTCTGCCTGCAAGCTCCTCGAGACCCTTTGTGGTTATTTTATAATATTTTCGCTTTCTTCCCTCCGCTTCGCACCAATAAGCTTCAAGACATTTTTCTGCTTCGAGGGAATGCAAAATAGGATACAGCGTTCCCTCGTTTAGCGAAAATACCTCTTCACTCTCCATTTCAATCATTTTTATTATCTGATAACCGTACATATCTCTTTTTGAAATAACGCTCAAAACAAGCAACGCCGTACTGCCCTTTGCAAGCTCCTTACTGACTTTCATAATAAAAACTCCCATACATAGAATCACGATACATCGAGTATCTATGTATAGGATAGCATGATTTTATTAATTTGTCAATAGCACAAAAACGGCGGGAGCAAACCCCGCCCTACTCGTATTCTATTAAACACAATAAAGATTCATATCCCAACACGGAATATAAGGATGCCTACGGAGATAGAATTTATAATCAGGATTTATTTCCGCAATTTTAAGCGGTAATTCAAAAATATCCTTACTTCTGTGATAAAGCGCAATATTAAGCTTCGGTTTCTGCGATTTCAAGGTATTCTCCGCACCCGAAATTGCTTCGTATTCAACACCTTCAACATCCATTTTAATATATGAAACACGCTTGCCCCCGCAAAGGTCATCAATGCTGACCGCTTCAATCTCTTCTCCTTTATCAGAAATTGTTGACTGCCTTCCCGCCTTGCTGCTGAAAATAAGAATTTTGCTCTCACTGTAAACAGCTTTTTGATATGCCGTTGAATTCGGAACATATTTCAGATATTCCGTGAGTTTCTTAAATGTTCTTCTGTCGGGTTCAAGAGCAATAATGCTCTCATATTCATTGCTGCAATAATGCAGGAATTCTTCAACTGTATCTCCTCTGTATGCACCGAGGTCAAGATAGATTTCGTTATTACGGAGTTTTAATATGTTATCAAAAACTTCATTCTTTTCGGTTGTAATGCCCTTCAATACCGAAAGCTCGCCGCTAAACATAAAATCAACGCATCCTGCAAAAATTCGCTTTGATTTGTCATCAAACAGTTCATAGGCGGCATTGATTTTATCGGCATTCATTTCAATAAATTCACGATTGAATATTTCATCGCCAAAAACAGGAACGCAAGGCACAAGCATTCTGTATTTATTGCAAAGCGAATAAATATGATTCATAACCTCGGGAATGCTGCTTGCAAATGCAACGGCAATTATAAAATCACCCTCATATTCAGAAAGTTTTTTAACGGTAAACCCTCTGAAAGATTGACCTCTCACGAAATCGTCACTTGCGGTTACACCCATTACGGGGATTTCAAGGCGATTGAACTCGTCAATAACCTTATCTGCGCCGTTGCCCATCCCGTAAACAACAACGGGCAATCCGCTTTCTTTTATTTTCTCCCACGAAGATTTACTCTCTTTCATAAAACCAAGCATATATTTATCCTTTAATTTCAATCATTTTGTCAAACCAATAATCGCAGATGTTTTTATGCTTCACTGTATTGCACACAAGATCTTTCATAAGATTAACTATTGATGAAGTAATTTCTTCTCCCAGACCGTCAATGGCGGGAATGTGACCGCCATTCATATCAATCAGACCGTTGCTGCAGGCAATATTCATAATATTTTTCTGCAATTCTCCACCGTGCAGAAGATTAAGGTTATCAAGCATAAACGCAAGCATTGCAATAAGAGAATAGCAGCCCCAGTCCGAAACGGTTGCGGTAATTATATTATCGGTTACCGTTCTTGCGGGAACCACGGGGATATCTCTGCCAAGGCAATCGGCAATCGCACTCATTCCGATTTCGTTACCGAGGTCACCGATTGCAATATTCAGAACACCTTTTCCTTTGAGTTTATCAAACAAAACATCTTGTTTTGCCTGCAAATCGGTTACGTCAACTCCCCTTGCGTTATGATATCTGCCGTCTATATCCTCACCCGGGCATTCAACGGCAATCACCGCCTTGGGATTATATTCAGAAATAAGTATATCACTCTGATATTCTGCATCCGCTTTTTCTTTTGTAAATGTTATAATATCTGCACTGCAGCAAAGATAGTCGCAAACGGCACGGATTCCGTTCACTGCATCTTCGGGGCATATAATAACACATTTAGCACCGATACCCTTTTCAAGGGCATTGGCAAGCAAAACCGAGCTGATTGCACCGTCAGTTTCCGCTTTGCCGTAAGGATGCAAAACAAAACCTGTAAGAATAAAAACAGTATCGTTATTATTCAGATTTTTAACCAACTTTTCAGCCGCATTGAGGCAAAGAGGCTTTCCTGTAAATTCTCTCGATGCTTTATAAAGCAATCTGCAGACGCCGTAACCGCGAGGGTCAATATTTGCAATATTATCAAGGCTTTCGCCAAGGTTAAATAATGTAAGCTCTGTTTTATCCAATATCTTCACTCCAAAAAAGGTGCCAAAACAAGAGTTTTGACACCGTGAATTCAAACAGCCGTAATGTAAGTAATGCCGTTATAAACATTGAGCACCACAAGAAGAACCATCACGGCAACAAAAACTTTTCTGATGATTTTATCGTCAGATCTGCGGTTGAGCTTTGAACCGATAATTCCGCCGAGAATTGCCGCAGGCAAAATAAAAATCAATGTTTTCCATTGGTGGACATAAGGTTCAAATCCGCTTGACGAAAATATGGTTATCAGCTTTGTAATCTGCGAAAAGAATATTATTGCAACGGAATAGACGGCTGAATCCTTAACATTCATCGAGAAAAACAGTGTCAGCACCGCAACATTTATCGGACCTCCGCCGATACCGAGAAAAGATGCAAAAAATCCGAGCATAAGACCGACAACGCAGATGGCAAAATTATTCTTGATTTCCATGGAAAACTTGCTTTTGCCGACATATATGCTCACCGCCGCAAGAAGCGATGCAAGAACAAAAGCCTGGACGCATCTGACGGTATTGGAATCAACGGCATTTTCAAGCTGTGACACTCCCATACTGCCGAGGAATCCGCCCGCAATCGAACCAAAAGCAATCAGCAAAACAATATTCTTTTTTATTTCAACTTTGTTTCGGATTTGTTTTACTGTAGAAACAATTGACATCGTAAACACCGCAACGCAGGAAAGAAAATCAACCTGCATTCTCGGCTCCTGACCAATAAAATCAAGAACGGGTTTTATTATCACTCCGCCGCCAAGCCCGACAAATGCACCGAGCGTGGTGGCAATAAGTATAACTGCGGAATAAATTAACTGAAGCATATCAGAATCTCGCTACCATATCTGCAAAGGCATCTGCAATAACCTTCTGAGTGCCGATACCCATTGAGTTTGTTTCATGATAATGGTTGAGGTCGTTCTTATCCCTTGTGCCGTTAAGATAAGGCTGAGTGGGATGAAGAATGAAATCATTGGGAGGCACAACATAGCCTGTCATATCGTTTGAAACGCCGAAAACAATGAGGTTCGGGTCTTTTGCAATCTCTGCAAGAGGAGTGGGGTTGATTTCGGGACCCTTGCCCGTAGGTGCAACGTCAGCCGACATATAGCCGCCGTAAACAGTAGAAACAAAGCTCTCACCGGGAAGGAGAAGAACATTCACTCCGCCGATTGACATATAAGTCATTTCAGTCATCATTGCAATATGAGTGTCACTCTCGGGGCAAGCATAAGCATTGAAGCTCATAACGTGACGCATTGCAAGAAGAGTGAGCACATAGTTGCCAACCGGAAGATAGAACGGCTGCTGAAGAATCTTCATTTCGGGCTTGAGCTCAACATCGTTATCAATCTTCTGAGCCGCCTCTGCAAGCATCTTTGCCTGAAGCTTGATGCAGTTGACGTTATCTTCGCCGTCCATCTCAGCAACATCCATTGCACCGATTGCACCGATGCCGAAAAGAACATCCGCACCGTTTTCAGCCTTAATCTGTTCTCTCATAAAGTAGGGATATTCGCCGCTGAGCATTCTGTTGGAGCCGCCGAGTGAGTTGGGATGGCCGCCGAAATTGAGCACCCAGATATCCTTTGAACCGTCATCGGGTACAAATCTGAATCTTGAAAGAACCTCGTGTCTGTCAAGAAAACCTCTTCTTGTCTGAAGTCCGTTTTCAACTTTAATGCTGCCGCTGTAAAGCTTGCCGCTCTTTCTGTTTGCATATGCTTCTTCGGCAACTTTAACCGCATTGTTCATAAGCATTTCCATATATTCGGGGTCTTTTCCGTCGGAGGGAATGCTCACAAGATTGGGCTTGCCCCAATAGCCGAGGGTGTCGATACCCGAATGGCTGTGGGTACAGCTGAAGTTGATGCACTTGCAGCCCTTAATTTTATCGGATGCCATAATCATTGAACGGATTTTATTAACTTCAACTCTTGTCATACCGACGATATCACCGCCGAGCCAGAGCATACCTTCATCGTTGCCGCAGTCAATCCAAACAGCGCTGACATATACAGGTGAAAGAACGCCTTCCATTTTGTGACCCGAGCCGTGACCTGCAATCCAGTATGTTTTGCCGCTTGTTAAATCGGGCATAATTTCTGCGGTTGCAAAGCCTGCACGGTAACCTTTACCGTTGATTTTAATCGTATTTTCTTTTTTGATTTCGGGGGCTTTGCCCTGCTGCTTACAAACCTTTTTACCGAAATTTCTGGTAATCGCCACTATGCCTTTTGAGGCAAGATCCATAATATCCATTTTATATTCCTCTTTTCTTAAACATTTTTGCCGAATTTATAAATACTTTGTGATTCGATATCAAAATTCGGAATCAAAACCGGAGGTATACCCGCGTTGACCGTCAGAGATGAAATCATTGTTCTCACATAAGGAAAAAGCTCTTTGAATGATTCGATATGAATTATCTCTTTCTTTGCCTCGGGGTTATATGTAAACACACCGAGTACAACCGCTTTGATATGGAATTTATCTTTGTTTTCCTTGTCGTTCACCTCAACGGTGAATTCACCAACGCAGGTGTTGTTTGACGAATATTTGACATTATAGGAATATTTGTTTTCAAATTCAATTCTTGTGCCGTTTTCGTGCTTATTAACGAAGTCGATTTCAGATGCCTTGAACGCCTTGAATGTTACATTGCGCATCAGAGCACCTCCGCTCTCTCAATTACAATGGGGTCAACAGGTCTCGAAATTGCACCGTCATTGCCCATTACTCTTTCTGTTTCAAGGAAAGAATCAACAACTTCCATTCCTTCAATTACTCTGCCGAATGCGGCATACTGACCGTCAAGGAATGTTGCATCGCCGTAGCAGATAAAGAACTGAGATGATGCCGAATTGGGGTCACCCGAACGGGCCATTGAAATAACGCCTCTTGTGTGAGAAAGAGTGTTCTTGGTGTAGCCGTTCAGACTGAATTCACCTTTGATTTTATTGGGAGAACCGCCGAAGCCGTCACCCTGAGGGTCGCCGCCCTGAGCCATAAAGTCATCAACAATTCTGTGGAATGTAAGCCCGTCATAAAAGCCTTCGGAAACCAGGTCAACAAAGTTTTCAACTGTCTTAGGAGCATATTCGGGATAAAGCTCAATAACAAAGCTGCCGCCTTTTTCCATTGTGAACTTAACCTTCTGATGCTCGGTTGAAGAAGCTGCTTCATCTTCAAAAACATCTCCGCTCATATCATAGCTGAAGCCGTCATCATTATAATTACCCGCAGGAGAAGTTTCTTTTGACGAAGTTGTAAAAGTTCCGTTATTGCAGGAACACAAAAGTAACATTGCGGCAAGCGCAAGTGCAATGATTTTAATGAGTTTTTTCATAATTTTCACCTCTGCAGATTTATACATATTAATTATAATGTTTTTTAAAATAAATAGCAATACCAAAATTCAATTTTAAATCTTTGTTCATATTGAATTAAAATACAGAGTGTGATATATTTTCATTGAATTAAAATTGGGAAGTGATAAAAATGATGGGTTATCCTCATAAATGGCAATCCGCAAAATTCAGAAGAGAAGCACCAGAACCACTTAAATTCGGGGCCGACGGCAAATTCAGAATTCTTCATCTGACCGATATTCACGATGTTGAGCCGATTATGGATGATGACGAAAACAGAGAAATTCCCGAAAGCAGAGATAAAGAAACACTGAATGTTATAGAAACTCTCGTAAAAAAAACCAAACCCGACCTTGTTGTTTTCGGCGGCGACAACATCAGCGGTTACTGGGAAGAATTTACATATGATTACGTTCAGAGCACGATTCAGAAAATAACCGAGCCGATAAGAAAAAGAAACATTCCGCTTTGCGTTGTTTTCGGCAATCACGACGGTGAAGTAGGATTTCACACCGAATTCCAGATGATGCAGTATATGGAATATCCCAACTGCCGTTCAAATCTCAATGATGCTGATGTTTACGGCTGCGGCAACTGCTGTGTTACCGTTAAAAAGAGTGACGGTTCAAAGGATGCTCTTGCAATCTGGCTGATTGATTCAAACGATTATCAGAAGCTTCCGAACGGTGAATTCGGATATGACTGCGTTCATGATGACCAGATTGAGTGGTATGAAAAAAGAGCCTCAGAACTCAAAGCAAAAAACGGCGGCATCCCCCTGCCCGCAATCCTTTTCCAGCATATGCCTGTTCAGCAGGAATGTGACTATGTTGAAGAAGTGAGCGAAAAAAATGATTACACATTCACCCGTGATGGCAAATATTATAAATTTAACATTGAGCACGAGGGAAGAATCAGGGAATACCCCTGCCCTGCTTCACTTGAAAATAACCACAGAAATCAATTTGAAAGTTGGAAGAAAACGGGCGATATTTTCGCCGCATTTTTCGGTCATGACCACGTCAATGATTTCTGCATCACGGTTGACGGCATAAAGCTTTATCAGACTCTCGGCGCAGGATACTTTACCTACGGCAAAGAACGTGGCGGCAGACTGATTGTTCTTGATGAAAATGATATCACAAACATTTACTCCGAATCACTTGAAGTTGAAAGAATAACAACAACCGAAATATAGCAAAAACCTCGGAATGCTCAATGCACTCCGAGGTTAATCTTATTTAGGAAGTCTTACGCCTTCGTAAGCAACACCGATACTCTTTTTGAACAGCATAAAGTCATACTGCGGTCTCCAACTGTTACCGGTTGCAACATCTTTGAATTCTTCTTCCGAACGGGCAACAACAATTTCGCTCACGCCTCGTATTTCGTCGCCTTCCTTATAACAGGTATCCCAGAATGCGTGGTGACCGATATAGGTAACGCTTTCGGGAATAAACATATAAGTCAGTGCCTGATTATAGCTGAAAGCATCGGAGCCGATATATTCAAGACCTTCGGGAAGTGAGAGATAAATTTCACCGAGAGTTTGCTCTCCCGTGAAATGAGATTCGGTTACGGGTGAAGCAGGTTTATATGAATAAACGTTTTCAAGAAGAGGAATCTCAAAGAAACCGAGAGTTTCAATTGTTGTGAGCCCTTCAGGCAGATAAACATTCTTCATATTTGCATAGTTAAAGCAGAGCTGGCCGATTGTTCTAACCGATGAAGGCACAACAAAAGTCATAACATCGTTTACATACTGCTCATAGTTTGCATCTTCGGGAGTCGGCTCGATTCTGTAACCGTTTTCGTCATACTTTGCGTGGCCGTATTTCTCGGCAAGATATGTATCATGATCACACGGTCTGCAGATAATTTCTGTCATATCCTTATTATAAAGCACGCCGTCGATATCACAGTAATTCGGGTTGTTTTCATCAACCTCAATCGCACGAAGTGCCCAGCAGGAATAAAAAGCCTTTGGGTCAACGAACTCAACATCCTTACCGATATTGATAACCTGCACTTTTTCATCGCAGTTAAGAGCATATGCGCCAACAGATTTAATAAGCCTTGATTCGTCCTTGATAACTTTGAAATTGGTGTTAACATCTGGATTTTCGCGGTCATATTCAAGACTTGAAGCATAATCAATATCAAGGGTTGTTATATAACCCGTGTTACTGAACTTTGAAAGCTGAATGCCTATTTCGGTGTTATCGTATTCAAAAGTATCTTTCTGAACCGTTCTGACACTGAAATAACAGGAAAGCGAAACTGCAATGATAATTACTATCGTGAAAATCACTTTCTTGAGCCCGAAATGTTTATAAGGTTTGTTGATATGGGGCGGTGCAAGACCTTCAACCTGATATGTCCAGATTTCATTCTCGGGGATATCAAGAACTATAGGTTCTTCAACAACGATTTTCTTTCTTTTGCTCATATTATCCCCTCCTTAACCTTTGTATCCGCCCGAAGCGGTAACGCCTTCTTCTTCAGCCTTTTTCACTGTGACCTCGGCACGGCGCTTGAGAACTTCCATAACCATATTCTGTTTCTTGCTGTCGTAATCCCAGAAAAGATACGGAATTGTCATCAGGAAGAAACCGATAACATCAACAATAAGCGGAATAACGATGATGTTTCTTCTTGAGTCATCAATAAAGAGAACATCCCAGTTGCTGTTGAATCCGTATTTGAGGAGCATAAGAGGAATAATAAGACCTACGAACGAAGTAACAGGACCTGTGAACCAGCCAAAAACACCTGAAAAGCTTTCGAGACGTTCACCCGAAAGATACACCTGATAGTCGCCGATCCGGACACCCATATCGTGGCCCGCCGTTGTGGGCACGGTCTTTGTCATTTCCATAAAGAACAAAACAACAACACAGATTGTGCCGCAAAGGGTAAGATTGTCGCCGCAGAACCACATTGCAGCTGCAATAAGAGCGTTGCCGATTGCTCTCGTGAGCTGATAGAAAATCATAATCTGCTTGTATGAGAATCGTTTGAGGAAATACGGCGAAAGCAAATCAGGCGGAGTACCTGCAAACGAAATCAGCATAACAATAAGGCTGTAAGGAAGACCGCTCAGACGGAAGGTATAAAAATATAGTATCGTTACAAACGGAAGCATACCGTTGCCGAGAGAGTCGATAAGACCTACGATTGTGTTAATAAGAAGATATTTGTTATGGAGAACGCCGAACATACCGTCCCAGAACTTAATCTGAACCTTCTTTTCAACCGGAGGCTGAGGAATTCTTTCTTTTACCCTGCCCGCAAATATCATTGTGAATGCGGCAAGAACGCAGAATGTGATGGGGATAACATATCTGTAAACGTTGATATCAGCCCATTCATATCGAAGCATACCGATGATTGCGGGCATAATTATACCGACAATGGTATTGAAGAAATGAGAAAGTTTAACGGGATAGCTGCGCACAAGAATTCTTTCCTGAAGATTGGGGCTGATACTCTTTGTGCAGATTTCGAGGTTGTTTGCAAAACCGAATACGTTATAGGTTGCAAAAAGAAGGTTTGCAACCCATACTCTCGTTGCAACATCGGGGATATTATAAACGGGAAGCCAGCCGATAAGAATAACCATTATGCACTTGGGAACAACATCACAATAAAGCGAATACTTGTATCTGCCGAACTTGGGCAAAAGCTTTTTGCGCCAAAAAATGTTTCTTGCCCCGACCCAGCCTGTATAGAGGAAATGGGTACCGAATGTTTTGAAGCAGGCGGTTGCGTTCATACCTTCAAGACCGTTGAGATATGTAATAAATGGACTCGTCTGATCAAACAGCCGTGAATAGTCAAAAAGAATGGTTGAAATACCGAAAATCATCATCAATGCATAAGTAAGATAAAATTTCTTTTCGGTTTTCTTGGGAAGGAAGCCGAGATTGTCACAAACGAGCCACCACATAAGAGCTGAAATATAACCGAGAGGCATGTTCAGAATGCCGATTACCGAGAAGGTAAGATACGGCAGTTTATAATGGTGCATAATAAGATAACACGAAGAGAAGAAACCGATATATTCAAGCACCTTTGAACCCGCATAGTTACTGCCTACCGCAAAAAGAACATCACGGTACTCTTTGTAAGGAACATATTTGCCCTCTGCAGGAGTGTTCCAATGGGTTTTGATTTCAGTAAAGAGCGACTGAACCTTTGATAATAATGCGTTCATCTGAAATTAAATCCTCCTTTACCATCTGTTTTCAACATATTCGCAGAATGTATATAAATCTTTGATTTCGAGCTTTGTTCCGTCATCGAGAGTAACATCGCCGTTCCATACGCCGAAAACCTGATGGCAGTTCATTCTGCCCACCTTGAAGTCAACATCGGTGTGGCTGTCAACGGTCGGCTGCATTATCATATTGAATCTGCCGTCTTCAGAAATAAATTTCCACGGTTCAAGGTATCTGTCCTTCGGGAATTTTTCAACGTCAACAGCACCTATTTTATGAAGTTTCCCATCATAGAAAAGAGCGGTTTCGGTTGCATTGCTTTCATTTCCGATTGCCCAGGTAATCTCAAAACCGAAAAGATGCTTTTTGCCCTCTGCATCGGTAAGGTAGGTTGAGCCCGTACCCCAGTACCAGACCATTTTATGGATTGTGTTTACCCTGCCCCAGTCAAGAGTACAGAACGCTGTTTCTTTAGAAAACTCGTATGTATAATCACCGTAGGTCACCTTGCCGCCGCAGGGCATACACATCTGTTTTGTTGTCATAAAATATCTTGTCTTATCTTCATCAAAAGGAAAAGCGGTTGTGATATTTTCAAGACCGGGCATAATATCCATACTGATATTGCATTCTACGGTCTTGCCTTTATGGGGCTGACGGTACCAAAGAGTGCGTTCGGTTTCCATAGTGTTGAAATCAAAATCCGCTTTGCCCACCTTATCTTTATATCGGTTGGGCACATCGCCTTTTGCGGGAGGCACGTGCTTGTTTGCGCCGAGGAAATACTGCATCACATCAATAAGTACCTCACCGGTCCTTATGTTGACAAGCTTTGCACCTACATAACCGCCGACATTGATATTGGCAAAGCTGATAAGCAGCTGCATTTCGCCGTCCATAATGTTATAAAAATCCCATTCTTTGCGGCTCATTATTCCTGTTTTGACATAATCTCTGTTATATTCAAAAACATTGCGCCTTGCCCAGCCTTTGGCAAGCAGAGTACCGTCGGAGGCAAGAAGCGGAGTGCTTTGGGTATATTCCGTCTGTTTCGACTTTTCTTTCCATTCGGTGAACGGCACATATGTCTTTTTTAGTTCCTTACTCAAATTTTTCTCCTCCCTATAAATTGTATTAACTATTTTAATATAATTTGTATAAATTTGCAATATATATTTTAAAAATCCTTGTTATTGTACACAAAATATTATATAATTATGAGGTAAGGAGTGATACGGATGGCAAAATCATCAAACCAGAAGCTCAAGCTTCTTTATCTTGTTAAGTTTCTTATGAACCATTCAGACGAAGAACATCCCGTTTCAACCGCCGACATCATTGGCGAACTTTCACGAAACGGAATATCCGCAGAAAGAAAAAGCATCTATGATGATATCGATGCGCTCAGACTTTTCGGGCTTGATATCATTCAGATAAAAGGCAAAAACGGCGGTTATTATATCGGCGAACGAGATTTTGAACTGCCCGAATTAAAACTGCTTGTTGACAGCGTGCAGTTCTCTAAATTCATCACTCAGGAAAAAACATATAAACTCATCAAAAAGATTGAGGGTCTTGCAAGTGTTTATGACGGCCAGCTTCTTCAAAGGCAGGTTTTGGTTACAAACCGTGTCAAGAGCATGAACGAAAGCATTTATTATGCCGTTGACGTTATTTCGGATGCAATAACGCAGAACAAAAAAATCCGTTTTCTGTATTTTGAATATACCGTTGCCAAAGAGCGTATATTCAGGCACAACGGTGCATTCTATGATGTGAGCCCCTTTGCTCTCATCTGGGATGACGAAAACTACTATATGCTTGCGTGGGATTCATCTGCGGAAAAGATGAAGCATTACCGTGTTGACAAAATGGCAAAGGTTTCGCTTACCGATTCCGACCGTGAGGGCACGGAAGAATTCGAAAAAGTTGATATGTCCGCATATACCAAGAGCGTTTTCGGAATGTTCGGCGGCAAGGAGCAAAAAGTCACACTCCGATTTTCGAACCATCTTGTCGGTGCCGTTATCGACCGCTTCGGCAGGGACATCATGATTATCAAAGACGACGATGAGCACTTCACTTTTACCGTTAATGTTGTTGCCAGCCAGCACTTCCTTGCGTGGGTTTTTGGCTTCGGTGCGGATGCCGAAATCGTTTCTCCGCCCGAGATTCGCGAAGAAATGAAGAAACAGGTAAAAGCCATATCGGAACTGTATTAATGAATAAACCTCGGAACTTATGCTCCGAGGTTTTATTTTATCTCGACATCAAGGATATCATCAAAAGCTATTCCTTTTCTGCCGATTTTCAGAATACGATAAATAAAATCAATATCCGTAACTGTACCTTCAGCGGTTTCATACACACTTCTGCCGTAAAAAACAACCTTTATTGTGCTCCCCCTTGTAATACCGCCCAGCTTTTCCGAAAGCTCATATATCGCATCCTCCGCCATTTCCCTGCGTGATTCGGTCACTCTTTCGTGCTCTCTGATAATATCGTCAAATCCCGTGAGGGCCGCAAATGCGGAAAATTGTTCCGCCCCGTTATTCGCCGCCATTATGACCGCCCACCATTCTGTTTCTGTCCCGTGCGGTTGCATTTTCGGTATAGCTTATCCCTTTGAGCACGGTGTTCTTGCCGTATTTGTTTCTCAAACCAACTATCGCCTCCTGCAGTTTTCTTTCTTTTTCCTCCGCCTCAACATCAGTAAAAAAAGTTATGGTTGTCATGGAATCATCCTGAAGATTGTTAAAACCGATATTCACCCTGCGTATCGGCAGATTTTTAACGGTTGTTTCTCTGTAAAGTTCCTCAAAAAAATCGCTGAGCTTCTTGCAGGAATTCGTGAATTCACCGATTTTGCGGGTACCTCCCGTTGCTCCGTAAACATCTTTTGAATAGCATATACGCAGCGAAACGGAATCTGTCACAAGCCGCTTTTCAACAAGTTCTAGCGACTGAGCATAAACCATTTCTTTCAGAATTATCAATGCATCTTCATAATTATAATCTTTGAAAAGCACCTGACCGTTGGATATCGAAGTGCTCTTCGGCTTATATTCGTGAATATCCTTTATCGTGCAAGGCTCAATGCCGTGAGCGTGGTCAATAAGATGCTTTGCATTGACACCGAATTCCTTATAAAGCTTGTCCTCGGGGCATTCCGAAACGCCCTTAAGGTCATAAATCCCGAATTTTTCAAGCCTTGCCGCAATACCTCTGCCGACATTCCATACATCTGTTATCGGTCGGTGAGTCCATATGGTTTTCCTGAATTCATCCTCATCAAGATAACCTATAAAATCGGGCGAATGCTTGGCGGTTATGTCAAGTGCAACCTTGCAGAGAAACATATTTGTTCCTATACCCGCAGCAGAACAGATGCCCGTTTTTTCATAGACCGCATTCATCAGCATAACAGCGATTTCGCGGGAAGTTTTCGAATACAGCCTGCAATAATCGGTTATATCGATAAAGCATTCATCGATGGAATAAACATAAATATCTTCGGGGCTGATATAATTCAGATAAACAGAATAGATATCCGCCGAAACTTTCATATATTTTCTCATCTGCGGCATTGCGGTTATATATTCAATATTCTTGGGTATCTGAAAAACACGGCATCGGTTTTTAACACCAAGAGCCTTCATTGCGGGGGTGATCGCAAGGCAGACCGATCCGCTACCTCTGGTCGGGTCGGCAACAACAAGGTTAACCTTAAACGGGTCAAGTCCGCGTTCAACGCACTCAACAGAGGCGTAGAAGCTCTTGAGGTCGATGCACAGATACCATTTGTTTTCAGCATTTCCCTTCAACAAACCATTTCCCCTCTTCATCCTCAAAAACAAAAGTTTCTCTGCCGTTTATCTGTACCGTATATCTCATTTCACCACCGCCGACAGCTCTTGACCTCGCTCTGCATCGGTTAATCAGCCTTTCAACGGTATAAACAGTGCCGTCTTCCCATTGGATACGCAATGGTCTGCGCCTGCCGTCTTTATCAATAAGAGCATATACGTCAACATATACCTTTCTGACCATTGCAATCCCCCTTCCAGCAAACATTTGTTCGTTAATATAATAACTCTTTCCCCGGGAAAAGTCAATAGTAAAATCAGGCAAAAATAAATTAATAAGCAATATTGAAAAATCGCTTTTTTCGTTGTATAATCTAATGAGCAAAAACCGAAAGAGTGGTAAAAAATATGAGAATGAGAAAGAAAAAGCATCTTGCCGAGCGCCTTGAAAAATGCACAAATGTTATAACACTCATCAGCGACGATGCGAATTTTCAGACAGCGATAGAAAAGAAAGAATATCTCGACACCGAAGCAATATTCGGCAACTCAAACCCCGTTGTGCTTGAGGTCGGCTGCGGCAAAGGCAGCTTTGCCTGCGAGCTCGCAAAAAGAAACCCTGATTTAAACATACTTGCCCTTGAAAAATGCGCAAACGTCGTTGTTCTTGCAGGTGAAAAGGCAATGAACGAAGGAGTTGAAAACCTTCGTTTCCTGCATACAGGTGCGGAGTATCTTGAAAAATACCTCAGACCCGAATCAATCGAACGCCTTTATCTCAATTTTTCGTGTCCCTATCCAAAAAACAGATATGAGAACAGACGTCTTACCAACAAAACATTCCTCAAAAGCTATGCCGTGCTTCTTAAAAAGGGTGCGGAAATTCATCAGAAAACAGATAATATGTGTTTTTTTGAATACTCAATCGAGCAATTCTCGGATTTCGGTTTTACGCTCAAAAACATCTCTCTCGACCTTCACAATAGCGATTTCGAAGGAAACATAGTAACAGAATACGAACACAGATTTGCTTCGCAGGGATTCCCGATTTACAGACTCGAGGCTTATCTCAAATAAAACACAAAAAACCGCTTCAGACAGTGCTTTAAAGCACCGATGAAGCGGTTTTTTCTTTAACCGGAAATTTACATATCAGGTTTAAAGCAAGGAAAGTATCTTTCGTTTATATTCCAGAAACTCCGCTGTCAGGTTGAAATCATCACAACGTGGTTTAGGTTCTTTTATGATGATTTCTCCCGTGATTTCTCCGGGTGAACCTGATAACAAATATATTCTGTCTGAGATAAGAATCGCTTCATCAATATCATGGGTAATAAAAAGTGTTGACAGTTGTATTTGCTCCATCACATTCAGATACCATTTATGCATTGCACTCTTCGTCAGAGTATCCAATGCGGAGAAGGGCTCGTCCAGGAGAGCAACATCCTTTGAAAACATATATGTCCGCAAGAGTGCCGCACGCTGACGCATACCACCCGAAAGCTGAGCCGGATATTTCTTTTGTGTTCCTTCAAGACCGAATTGTTCAAACAAAGGTGACACCTGAAAACGTGCCTCTTTTTTCTTCATACCTTTCAGTAAAAGAGGTAAAGCGGCATTGTCCTCTATTGTTCTGTAAGGCAACAACAAATCCTTTTGCAACATATAGCTTATATTACCCGGCTTATTGGTAATGTCTTTGCCGTCGAGCAGCACCTGACCGTTATCAGGTGTTAACAGACCCGAAATGATGTTGAACAGCGTTGTTTTTCCGCCGCCGCTGACACCGAGCAAGCATACCAATTCGCCTTGATTCAGTTCAATGGAAATCTCTTTCAGAACATGATTGTCGCCGAAACTTTTGCTTACATTTTTTACTTCTAACTTTTTTATATCATTCGGGAAGATAATCATTCGTGAAGCCAAAGTTCGGGTCGATTTTATCTTCAAGAAGATGCTTTTCATTCAGCCAATTGTAGAAAGCTGCCCAACGTTCGGGGTCAAATTCGCCCCATTTTGAAGCATCGGCAATGTATTCTGATGCAAGATATTCCTGACTTGCATAAACAAGCTCGCTGTTTGATTTGAGTTCGGGTGCGGCATCCATGAGAATATCTGCTGCATTTTTTGGATTCTCAACCGCATATGTATATCCTTTTGAAAGTGCTTCAAGAAATGCTTTGGCTGTTTCGGGATTTTCGTCCAGCCAGGCATTGTTGCCGATAATAACGGGAGTGTAATAGTCAAATACGGGATTTATGTCTGCAAACTCAAAGTAATCTGTTTCAAGACCCGCAGTCTGACAGGCAATACCTGCCCAAGCATAGAAAATCCATATGGCATCAACCGAACCGCTTTTCAAAGCCGACACTTCATCGGTAACTGTTGACGGAATCAGCTCAACGAGGTCAAAATTGCCACCGTCAGCTTTCATTACATCTCGGATTGTTTCTTTTTCAACATCCAGATCCCAAGTTGCATATTTCTTGCCTTCAAGACCTTTTGGTGTATCCATACCTTCGCCTTTTCGTGATATAATACCCGATGTGTTATGCTGAATAACAGCGGCAATCGCTGTAACGGGTATAGTATTATCTCCTGCAAAAGCAGGTGCCAGAGAATCCTGGAATGAAACTCCGAACTGTGCTTTGCCGGATGCTACCAAGGCTTCTGCACCGCCTTCGGGCGGCTGAACTATTTCAACATTAAGCCCCGCTTCTTCAAAATAACCGTTAGCCTGAGCAACAAATATTCCGGTATGATTGGTGTTAGGGGTCCAGTCAAGAACGATTGTTAATTTTTCAGGCTCAGTTTTTCCGCAAGCCGACAAACTGAAAATAATTACAACAGAAAGCATTAATGAAATTAATTTTTTCATACTTTTTCTCCTTTTTTATATGTGTTACGATAAGGCATACATTTTTTCTCCGCAAATCCGACCAACGCCATAAGCGCAAGAGAAATGGCTGAAATAAGAAAAATTACGGCAAACATTTTATCAAAAGCGAATGCTTTTTTCACTCGGGTCATATAAACACCCAAACCGCCGAAACCGCCGAGCCATTCGCTTATTACAGCACCGACAACGCTGTATGCCGCTGCTATCCTCAAGCCCGAAAACAGTTGAGGTAAAGCCGAAGGAAATTTAATATAACGAAAAATCTGTGTGCGGTTTGCACCCATAGAGCGCAGTAATCCGATTGCATCTTTATCCGCACTTCTGAATCCGTCAAGAAGTCCGACTGTTACGGGAAAGAATGTTGATATAACAATCAGAACAATCTTCGGGGTCATTTCATAACCGAACCAAAGCACAAGAAGCGGTGCAATCGCAACGGAAGGGATTGTTTGCGTGATAATGAGCAACGGATAAAATGCTTTGTATAAAATATCAAATGTATCCATCATAACTGCCGCACAGAATCCTACACTTACCCCAAGAAACAAGCCGATAAAAGCTTCTTGCAGAGTGATAACGGAATTTTCCATAAGTAAAGGAAATTCATTCACAAAAGCCTGCATTACCTCTATGGGTGACGGAAGCATATAAGACGGTATAAGTCCCGTTGAGCAAAGCAACTGCCATAAAATCAACAATGCAACAACGGCGGTGATTGACGGAATATTACGCTTCAGCATGTTTTTTTATCTTTTTGTCAATGGTCAGTATTTCGCCTTCGGGTCTGTAAACTACTTTCACATAAGCCGATACATTTTCCGCACCTGCTTTTATTGCAACGTGCTGACACTCTTTTACGATATCCATAAGTTGGTCATAATCTTCACCTTCGATTGTGGTTTCAAAAGGACCAACATGGCAGTGCAAACCGCTGCTTTTGATGAATGCGATAACCTCATCAACAATGCGGATAAGGTCATCCTGGTCTTTTGCCTTGGGAAGAACCTGGATTGCGATACTTGCTTTCATATTTTTACCTCCAAAAATAAAAATTGCCTCCGCCGGAAAATCGGGCGAAGGCTTCTTGAAGTACAGTTTTGATTATTGTAAATTACAATATACTTCTGCTATGCTTCCTACGCCGGCAT
>JAZNRG010000070.1:0-31139 GCA_045590575.1 Acutalibacteraceae bacterium
TGATTTTTATCACTAATATTGATATAATTTAGGTACAGACCAAAATTTATGCAAAATCAAGGGGGATTAATTATGAAAAAATCATTATCGGTTTTACTTGCAGTAATTTTTGTGCTTTGTCCGCTGGCAATTGCCTCAGCCGCCGGAAACAACAACTATGTTTATGTAAGCGGTACCCTTCTTAATAAAGACGGTGCATGGAGGTATGATTCAAACGGAAAGCTTGTTGAAGCCTATCAGGACAATTATAATTTTTGGTATGATTCAGATACAAATTATCTTATGCTGAATAATGCTGAAATAGTGTCTGAAAGTTACAGTGACGGTACGGGCGGAATAGTTGCAAAAGGCGACCTCAAAATTGAACTTAGAGGCGATAATAAAATTACGGTCCGAAAGAGCACTGCGGCTGAATCTTTCGGAATTCTCAGCGCCTTTGGCGATGATATCACAATCAAGGGTGACGGTTCACTTGATATTATCATTGAGGCAGGCGGCTATAATGCAGGAATTTTTACACAGGGTGATGTTGAAATTGATTCAACCGATATTTACATTGAATCCGTAAATTCATCAACCGTTCAATCCTTTGGTATTTCTGCACTCAAAACTTACCTTGACTGTGCAAAGGTTGAAATGAAATTTGAAAATACGGGAGAAAGCTGCGGCTTTTATTCATATCCCGAAGGTGCTTTGCTGAACAATTACAACGGCGATATTGATATAACCGCAAACGGATGCAAGTCCTTTTACGGAATATATCTTTACGGGCTTATCAGTGAAGCAGGTGACATTGATATCACCGTAAACGATTCCTCGCCTGCTTATGACAGCATAAATCAAGGAATTTACTGTTACAATTTTATGAGCAGATACACGCCTATCGATATTGCAATCAATGTTAAAAGCGATTCTCCGAGTCACGGGGCAATCAGCTTTTATGAGGCGTCAATCAACGATTTGAGTTATATAATGCCTATGGGCTCGACTGCGGCAAGATTTTTCAGCGTTGACAATGACGGTGTTGAAATTTCTGCATATTACCTCAACTCGCTTGTAAGCATATATAATCCCGTTGAGCGTGTTTACGGCGGATATTTTAAAACGGAGAACGGAGTTCCCAAGCAGTGCAGTGAGAATTCGGACTGGAATATTTATTATGATGTTACAACAAATACACTCACATTAAGAAATGCTAATCTTACAAATCCGCTCAGATATATGGGATATGCAAACATTGTTCTTGAGGGTGACAGCACCATAAATGGCGGAAGTGATTATGCTCTGTCGGGCGCATTTGCACACAAAATTTCAGGCTATGGTACGCTTACTCTTGTTTCACAGAAATCCTGCACCGCATTTGCTCCCGAATTCAGTGAAAACACAACTGTTCTTGCAAGCACAAATGCAGACGGTTCGAACGCTGACGATTACAGCGTGTCACAGCTTGACAGCTATAAATGGATTAAAATAACCTCAGATGACCCTGTAGAGGGCGAAGAAGAAAATCTGAATTTCTTCCAAAAGATAATTCGGTTCTTTAAAAATCTTTTTGATAAAATTTTCTCCATCTTTTCATAAACAAAATCCGCTATGCGATTTGCATAGCGGATTTTTTTGCTGTATTCAAATCAGTTTCTCCAGCTCGAATGAAGCAAGAAGAACGTTAATTCAAGTATCCTTTCACGTAGCCTCAGACATTTGCTTCAATAAACACATCGTCTTTTCCTATGTGTTTATTGTTAATTCGCCATTTTATTTTTTTAGCTTTTATATAAGTTACTAAACTGCTGTTATATAACTCTTGATAATTTTCTTTGAAGTCTGAGTTGTCAAACCATACAAAATAATCATTTTCAATTGCGATATGGGAATTCATTATTATTCCGTCATAGGTTTCATCGGTTGGCTTTAGGCTCATACATAATATTTTTTCAAATATCATTTCAATCACGTTTGGTTCACTTTGACTTTGAATAATCAAATGAATTTGTCTTTTATTATTGATTGCGGCCATTGAACCGTCTTTGTTAACATACATACCGGATAAATATTTGAATTCTTTTAAACAACTGTCGTGAAAAGAATGCGTTATATTCATGAGATGCTCAATATCGTTTTGATTGTTAATTTCCATCCATTGATTACTCAAAATGAAACCTCCTTGTTTTATAGATTAAATGTATTTTTTATTCTTTTATTTCAAAATCTCCTTCAGATACATACCCGTATAAGATTTCTTGCATTTTGCGACTTCTTCGGGTGTGCCCTGAGCAACGATTTTGCCGCCGCCGCTGCCACCTTCGGGTCCGAGGTCGATGATGTGGTCGGCAACCTTGATAACATCAAGATTATGCTCGATAACAATAACCGTGTTGCCCTTATCAACAAACTTCTGAAGCACTTCAATCAGTCTGTGAACATCGGCTGTGTGAAGCCCCGTTGTCGGCTCATCAAGGATATAAACGGTTTTGCCCGTTGCAACCCTTGCAAGCTCAGTTGCGAGCTTCACTCTCTGTGCCTCGCCGCCCGAAAGAGTTGTTGCGGGCTGACCGATTTTGATGTAGCCGAGACCGACATCGTAAAGAGTTTTGATTTTGCGGTGAATCTTCGGTATGCTTTCAAAGAAATTCATTCCTTCTTCAACCGTCATATCAAGAATATCGGCAATGTTTTTGCCTTTATAATGCACTTCGAGAGTTTCTCTGTTGTACCTTTTACCCTTACAAACTTCACAAGGCACATAGATATCGCTCATAAAGTGCATTTCTATTTTAACAATACCGTCGCCCTGGCAGGCTTCGCATCTGCCGCCCTTGTCGTTCAACGAAAAGCGGCTTGATTTGTATCCCTTTTTCTTTGAATCAACGGTTGATGCAAACAGCTCTCTGATATCATTGAAAACGCCCGTGTAGGTTGCGGGGTTTGAACGTGGGGTTCTGCCGATGGGGGATTGGTCAATATCAATAACCTTGTCAAGATGCTCGGTGCCGCTGATACTATCGTGGTTGCCGGCAACTTTTTTTGCACCGTTAAGCTCTGTTACAAGATGCTTTTTGAGAATTTCGTTAACAAGCGAAGATTTGCCAGAGCCCGAAACACCCGTCACGCATATAAATTCACCGAGAGGGAATTCAACATCAATATTTCTCAGGTTGTTTTCTCTTGCACCGTGAACGGTCAGAAATTTTCCGTTACCTTTTCTGCGTTTTTCGGGCAGGGGAATGAACTTTTTGCCGCTGAGATACTGACCGGTTATTGAGGCTTCGCAATTTTTGATATCATCAACACTGCCGCAGCAAACGATTTCACCGCCGTGAATGCCCGCGCCGGGGCCTACATCAACAACGTAGTCTGCCGATTGAATTGTTTCTTCATCGTGTTCAACTACGATAAGAGTGTTTCCGATATCACGAAGATGCTGAAGTGTCTTGAGCAGCTTTGCGTTATCCCTCTGATGCAGACCGATGCTCGGTTCGTCAAGGATATAAAGAACGCCCATAAGTGAAGAACCGATCTGCGTTGCAAGGCGGATTCTCTGTGCCTCGCCGCCTGAAAGTGTTGCCGAGGGTCTTGCAAGGGTAAGATAATCAAGACCGACGCTTGAAAGGAATTCAAGCCGGCTCCTGATTTCTTTGATGATCTGCTCTCCTATCATTTTGTCTCTTTCAGAAAGCTCTACGGTGTCAAGAAATTCAATCTCTTCATTGATTGATTTCTGAGTGAATTCATCAATGTTGATGCCACCCACGGTAACACCGAGAGATTCTTTCTTGAGCCTTGCACCGCCGCATTCGGGACACTTGACAGATGACATATAGCTCTCAATCTCGGTTCTTGAATATTCGCTTGTTGTTTCGTGGTATCTTCGCTCGAGATTGTTGACTATGCCTTCGAAATCGGTCATATAGGTGCCGCTTCCGTATTCGCTTCTGCGTTCGAGCTTGATTTTTTTGCCGCCCGTACCGTAAAAAACAACATCTTTTGCTTTTTTTGAAAGCTCCTTGAACGGAGTGTCAAGCGAAAAATCGTATGCATTCGCAAGACCTTCGTAATACATCTGGGCAATCGTGCCGCCGTCTGCAGTGCTCCAACCGCTTGCCTTGATTGCACCTTCTCTGATTGAGATATTGGGGTCGGGCACAATTAGCTTCGGGTCAACCTTCATAAACACGCTCAGACCCGTACACTTCGGGCAGGCACCGAACGGATTATTGAACGAGAACGAACGGGGTTCGAGTTCTTCAATGTTCACTCCGTGTTCGGGGCAGGCATAGTTGAGCGAATAAAGCTGCTCTTCGCCGTCGATAACGTCAATCAGCAAAAGACCTTCGGTAAGATTTGTTGCCGTTTCGATTGAATCCGCAAGTCTTGAGCGGATGCCGTCTTTAATTATAAGTCTGTCAACAACAACTTCGATGTTGTGTTTTATATTCTTTTCAAGTTTGATTTCTTCCGAAAGGTCATAGATTATGCCGTCAATGCGCACCCTTGCAAAACCGCCCTTGCGGATATGCTCAAGCTCCTTGACATATTCACCCTTCTTTCCTCTTGCAATGGGTGCCATAACCTGAATTCTTGTGCCCTCGGGCATTGACAGAACTCTCTTTGTTATGTCGTCAACCGTCTGCTTGCTGATTTCTCTGCCGCACACGGGGCAGTGGGGAATGCCTATTCTTGCGTAAAGCAGACGCAGATAATCGTAAATCTCCGTTACCGTGCCGACGGTTGAACGGGGATTTTTTGATGTTGTTTTCTGATCGATGGATATGGCGGGGGAAAGACCTTCGATGCTTTCAACATTCGGCTTTTCCATCTGACCGAGAAACTGCCTTGCATATGACGAAAGGGATTCAACATATCTTCGCTGACCCTCTGCATAAATGGTGTCAAATGCAAGCGAGGATTTACCCGAACCCGAAAGACCCGTGAAAACAACGAGCTTATCGCGGGGAATTGTTATATTAACATTTTTAAGGTTGTGCTCTTTTGCACCTTTAACCGATAAATACTTTAAAGCCATTTATTTACCTCTTCTTAATTTCTCGATTCTGTCACGCAGATATGCGGCGTGTTCGAATTCGAGAATCTTTGCCGCCGCCTTCATTTCGGCGGTGAGTTTTATTATCAATTCTTCTCTTTCCTTGCGGCTCATCTTGGATATTGCCTTTTCTTCGCCGCCCTTTGCGGAAATTTCTATGATTTCGTGAACATCTTTAACGATTGTTTGCGGAGTAATGCCGTTTTCTTCGTTATACTGCATCTGCTTCTGCCTGCGCCGTTCGGTTTCGGTTATCGCTCTTTCCATTGAAGGGGTAACGCTGTCGGCGTACATAATTACCGTGCCTTCGGAGTTTCGTGCGGCTCTGCCTATCGTCTGAATAAGCGAGGTTTCGGAACGCAGGAAGCCTTCCTTATCCGCATCAAGAATCGCAACAAGAGAAACCTCTGGAATATCAAGACCCTCACGCAGAAGGTTGATGCCTATAAGCACATCGAAGTCGCCCAGTCGCAGACCGCGGATGATTTCCATTCGCTCGATAGTATCTATATCGTGATGCATATAGCGGACTTTGATATCAAGATTTTCAAGATAATCCGTAAGGTCTTCTGCCATTTTTTTTGTGAGAGTGGTAACAAGAACTCTTTCGCCCTTGGCGGTTCTTTCGTTGATTTCCGAAACAAGGTCATCAATCTGACCCTCTGTGGGTCGAACGGAAATTTCGGGGTCAAGCAGACCTGTCGGTCTGATAACCTGCTCGGCAATATGGGCACTTTTGGTTTTTTCAAGCTCGCCCGGAGTTGCGCTCACGAATATCTTTTGACCCGTTCTTTCGTAGAATTCATCAAAAGTAAGCGGTCTGTTATCGTATGCCGAGGGGAGCCTGAATCCGAAATTGATAAGGCTTTCCTTTCTTGCTCTGTCGCCGCCGTACATCGCTCTTACCTGAGGCAGAGTAACGTGGGATTCATCAACAAAGAGCAGAAAATCATCGGGAAAATAGTTGAGCAGAGTAAACGGTGCGGAGCCTGCAGGTCTGCCCGACATAATTCTCGAATAGTTTTCGATGCCCTTACAGAACCCTGTTTCACGGAGCATTTCAATGTCATATTCCGTGCGCTGACGGATTCTCTGAGCCTCAAGAAGCTTGCCGTTTTCCTGAAAATATTTTTCTCTCTCAAGCATTTCGCCGTATATATTAGCAATGGATTTTTCCATTTTGTCCGGTGCGATAACATAATGCGATGCGGGATAAATTGCGGCGTGTGAAAGCACGCTTTTAACCTGACCCGTCAGCGCATTGATTTCGCTTATTCTGTCTATTTCATCGCCGAAAAATTCAACGCGTATACCGTTTTCATTTGAATAAACGGGGAATATCTCAACAACATCGCCTCTTACTCTGAATTTGTTTCGGCTGAAATCAATATCGTTGCGCTCATACTGAATTGAAACAAGCTTTTCAATCAGCTCGTCACGGCTTTTTTCCATACCCGTGCGTAAAGAGATAACCATGCTGCGGTAATCGATGGGGTCGCCCAGAGTGTAGATGCACGAAACACTCGCAACTATGATAACGTCCCGCCTTTCGGAGAGGGCGGAGGTTGCGGAGTGGCGGAGCTTATCTATTTCGTCATTGACAGCCGAGTCTTTTTCAATGTAGGTGTCTGTTGTGGGAATATAAGCCTCGGGCTGATAATAATCATAGTATGAAACAAAATATTCAACGGCATTTTCGGGGAAGAATTCTTTGAATTCAGAGCAAAGCTGAGCCGCAAGAGTTTTGTTGTGGGCAAGCACAAGAGTGGGTCTGTTAATTTTTTCGATGATGTTTGCCATCGTGAAGGTTTTGCCGGAACCCGTAACGCCGAGGAGAGTTTGCTCAGCGTGACCTTTATTAATGCCGTCAACAAGCTCGGCAATCGCCTGAGGCTGGTCGCCCATAGGCTTATATTTTGAATGTAAAACAAACTTATCCACGCCGTTTACCTCCTTAAAATTATGAACAAATGTTCAGATAATTATAACATATAATGTTTTAAAAGTAAACTGTTAATTTTAAAAAACAACAAATTTCATAAACGAATATCGTCAATACTCTTTGTTTGTTGACATTTTATACAAATAGTGCTATTATATCTAAAATAAGATAAATAATTGGTGCATTACATCTCAATTCTGAAATGGAGTGTTTTGTTTGAAAGGTATCATTTTAGCGGGCGGCTCGGGTACTCGTCTTTATCCTCTCACGATGGTAACCAGTAAGCAGCTTTTACCCGTTTATGACAAGCCTATGATATATTATCCCCTGTCAACGCTTATGCTTGCAGGAATCCGTGACATTCTTATTATTTCCACGCCGAGCGATACTCCCCGTTTCGAGGAGCTTCTCGGCAGCGGCAGGCAGTTCGGTCTCAATCTTTCCTATGCCGTTCAGGAAAGCCCCGACGGTCTTGCTCAGGCGTTTATTATTGGTGAAAAGTTTATCGGTGACGATGATGTTGCCATGGTTCTCGGAGATAATATCTTCTACGGCAACGGTCTCGGACATATGCTCCGTCAGGCGGCGAAGAATAAAAACAGAGCAACCATATTCGGCTATTATGTTGATAACCCTCAAGCCTTCGGCGTTGTTGAATTCGATGAAAACGGTGTTCCGGTTTCAATTGAAGAAAAGCCTGCTGTTCCCAAGTCGAATTATGCCGTAACGGGGCTTTATTTCTATGATAACCGTGTTGTTGAATTTGCAAAATCGCTCAAGCCTTCAAAAAGGGGCGAGCTTGAAATTTCAGATATCAACCAGATGTATCTTGATGCGGGTGCTCTCGATGTGAAACTTATGGGCAGAGGCTTCGCCTGGCTCGATACGGGAACCGTTGACAGCCTTATGGATGCCGCAAACTTCATCAGAACCGTTGAAAAACTCCAGGGCATCAAGATTTCGGCACCCGAAGAAATTGCATACAATATGAGATGGATAAGCCGAGAGGCTCTGCTTTCATCTGCGGAAAAATACGGCAAATCCTCTTACGGTCAGCATCTTCGCTCCGTTGCAGAGGGCAGAATTCTTTATACCGGCGGCAAACCGGGCGAAAGACCCTGCTGGGGCGCAGAAGGAGATTTGAATTATGACGTTGAATGAAACGGCGGTTAACGGCGTTTTTGAAATTGAGCCGAAAATCTTCGGAGATAACCGAGGATGGTTTTACGAAAGCTATTCCAAAGAAAAATTTGAAAAACTCGGCATTACCGCAGAGTTTGTTCAGGATAACCGCTCTTTTTCGGCACAGAAAGGAACATTGAGAGGCCTGCATTGCCAGACAAATCCAAAGGCGCAGTCAAAGCTCATAACCTGCCTCAAGGGTGCAATTCTCGATGTTGCGGTCGATATCCGCAAAGGCTCGCCGACCTATATGAAATGGGTTGCCGTTGAGCTTACCGAAGATAACAAAAAAATGTTATTTATTCCCAAAGGATGCCTTCACGGATTTGTAACTCTCACCGAAAATGTTGAAGTATCTTATAAGGTAGACGAATTCTATTCACCCGAAAACGACAGAAGCGTTTGCTTCTGCGACAGCGAAATCGGCGTTGAATGGGGCGTTGAAAATCCGGTTCTTTCAGAAAAAGATAAAAATGCACCGCTTCTTAAAGACAGCGATGTTGACTTTGAATTCTAAAAATTTCCTGCATAAAGGATTTGTTTCTGCTCATAATAACTGTGAAAAGCTATTAAGGAGTTGAAACGAATGCTTGATAAAATTTCACTGGCACTTGTAATTGTCGGTGCACTTAACTGGGGCAGCATAGGCCTGTTTCAGTTTGATCTCGTCGCCTGGATTTTTGGCGGTCAGGGAGCAATTCTCAGCAGAATTGTTTATACACTTGTTGCCCTTGCAGGCATCTGGTGCATTTCCCTGCTTTTCAGAGAATCCGACGCAATCGTCAAAGCAGAAGACGATATTCACTAAAAGAAAACCGCTGACTTCTGAAAGTCGGCGGTTTTGAATTTATAAACGTATTTGATATCGTAGGGGACGGGTCACCCGTCCCGAAAACAAGATTGTTTATTTTTAGTCGGTAGGGGCGATTCACGAATCGCCCGTTATTTTTTTGCAACAAAAGTTACTACATCTGTTGTTAAATCCGAAACACAATTTTCTCTCGGAATATCATATCTTTGGTTGCGAACAGTGTTTTTGATAACTTCCCATTCACGGAAAGTTTCGTTCAGTAAATCAAGAAGCTCCTGTGTTTTAAGATTAACTTCAAATTGAGGAGTAAGTTCTTGCCCGTTTTCTTTATTGATTTCGGTTATCTGGGAATTGATAATAAGACAAACGATTCCGTTATCTTTTGTTCCCATACAGATTTCCTTGAGTTTGCTTTTAAAAGAATCTGTACTGTCGACGTGTTCAAGAGCAGAAACGGCAACGATTAAATCATAATGGTTTTCTTTTATCGAAAAGTCATCGATAGAAGAAACAATACCGTGAATTTCGTTTTCGACACCAAATTCCATACTGTTGTTATTCAACTTCTCAATCGCAAAATCTAGAATGTCAATGCAATCGATTCTACATTTGTTTTTGAATTCTTTGGCAAGAGGTATGCAGTTTCTTCCGACTCCGCATCCCAAATCTAAAATGTTTAAAAATTTATGATTTTCAAATTGCGGAATTAAATCCATAACGGTTTTAACGGGTTTCTGAAGCCAACTGCCAATTTCAAAAAGTTTGGCAGTTGAATACACTTCAATGTGAGATGCCTTTTCGGCATTACGAATTGATTTCAAAGTGTTTTTATCCATTTTATTTCTTTTTAAGCCTTTCGCAAAGCTCTCTGTCGGGAGTTACCCACATCGTATTATAAGTGTGATAAATAACCTTGCCGGGTTTTGCACCGACGGGCTTTTTGAGTGAACGAACTTCCGTGTAATCAACGGCAACCTGCGATGATTCTCTGCCGCCGCTGTGGTATGCGGCAAGAGCGGCAGCCTGACGGCAGGTTAGCTCGGGGATTATTTCGCCGTTGCCGATAACAACAACGTGGGATCCGGGAATCTTCTGGGTATGGAACCACGAATCGTCCTTTGCGGCAGTCTTGAAGGTCAGAATATCGTTCTGAACATTGTTTCTGCCAACGAGAATCGTGTAGCCGTCATCGGAAACATATTCAAGCGGTGGCATAGGCTTCGCTTTTTTTGATTTATCGTTTTTTGCACGCTTCAGATATCCCTGCTCATAAAGTTCGTTTCTTATTTCGGCAAGCTCCGTGTAGCCGTCTGCACGGTTAACGGAATCTATTACCGATTCAAGATAGGCAAGCTCCTGCTCGCTTTGTTCAATAAGTTCGCCGAGCATACTTTCGGCGGTTTTTGCCTTGCGGTATTCCTTGAAATATTTCTGTGCATTAGCCGAGGGAGAAAGTGCGGGGTCAGCACTTATGCGCACGGGTTCATTGTTATTATAGAAGTTTTCAAGGTCATAGAAAAGTGAGCCTTTTTCGAGTCTGTACTGATTTGCAAGAATAAGTTCGGCATAGATGCGAAGAGTGTCTTTGTCGGCGCATTCTTCAAGCTCTGCCTGTCTGCTCTGGAGCTTTCTTGCGGCTCTTGCTGCGGCATTGTTAAGAGTTTTAAGAAGCGACTGACTTCTTTGTTTGGTACGTTCGAAACGGTCTTTTTCGTAGTAGAAATCATCAAGAAGCTGTGAAAAGCTTTCAAATGTTTTGGCAGATACCGTAAATCCGTACTGCGTTATATCCGAAAAAGTGAAATCAAACGGTTTCACTCCTTCACGGATAAGCATAGTCGGAGAAGCATTGCCGCTGATAAGCATTTCTTTTATTTCGGTGAGCTTTGAAGTCAATCTCTGCTCATTGAATTCATTCATTTCATCTGCCGCAATATCTCCGCCGCAGGCGAACGAGGCAATTTCACGGCTTATGAGCGGCGAAACGCCCTCGATCGTTTCGAGAATTGCCCCCGAAAGATACTTACCCTTGCGGCTCTTTATTTTGCTGACGATGTCGCCGATATCGGAGCTTGTTATTTCTGTTTTACCCTGACGGGGCGGAAGCTCATATTTGAACAGCGGCATAATCTGCCTTACCGATGACTGCGAAAAATCAACTCTTTTAACAGCGTCAACAATAACCCCTTCGGAATTAACGAGAATAATGTTGCTGTGCTTTGCCATGATTTCAACGCAAAGAGTGAAGGTGACTGCATCGCCGATTTCGTTTGTGCCCGCCAGGTCAATGAATATAACTCTGTCAAGACCGAGTTGGCGGATATCGGTTATAACCGCACCCGTCAGATGCTTTCTGAAAAGCATGCAGAGCATCGGCGGAGTTGCGGGATTTTCGGGAGCGTTGGCTGTCAGATGTAGTCTCGGGCTGTTTGCGGATGCCGAAACAAGCAGACGGTATGCGCCTGCTCTTGAACGCAGATGAAACACCAGCTCATCTTTGGAAGGCTGATGTATCTTTTCTATTCTGCTTCCGATAATGTGTTCCGAAAGCTCCTGCTTCAATAAATTTAAAGTGATTCCGTCAAGGGGCATAACTTGTTCCTCTTTTTATAATAATGCCTTCCCCTTGAGGGGAAGGGGGACCGCTTGCGGTGGATGAGGTGATGGTTTTGTCACCTTATCAGTCACTTTGTAACAGATTCTCTTAAGGGAGAATCCTTTTAGCGGTAATACTTTACGGGTGATGACTGCGGTATAATTTCAACATTGCAGTCAAATTCATTGCGTATTTTTTCTGCCAATACCGTAACAACGGGATTTTCGGTTTCGAAATGACCTGCGGCAATGAGAGTTAATCCGAGCTCTTTTGCGGCAAGAAATTCGTGGTGCTTTGCTTCGCCTGTGATGTATGCATCGCATCCGCTTGCGGCAACATCAAAAAGAAAATCTCCGCCCGCACCGCCGCAAAGTGCAACCTTTTTGATGATTTTACCGCCGTCTGCCACGGTAACGCAAGTTGAAAGTGCATCGGCAACGAGCTTTGAAAGCTCATCTGCGGTCATTCCGTCGGTTTCACAGATTCTTATCATTTCGGTTTCACCCGAATCCGAAAGAGGAACGGCATTTGAAAAACCGAGAGAGTCGGCAAGTGCATCGTTAACACCGCCCTTCGCAATGTCAAGCGAAGTATGAGCACAGATTGCGGAAATGCCGTTTTTAATCAGCATATAAGCGGGATCATTTGCCATAACAGACTTGATTGCTCTGAATATTACGGGATGATGGCTGACTATAAGATCGATTCCGTTTTTTGCGGCATATTCAATCGCATCTGGAGTGATATCAAGCACAACCCCGATTTTGTTGATTTCCTGTGCGGGGTCACCGACAACAAGACCGCTGTTATCCCATTCGCATTGCTTTTCAAACGGAGCGATGCAGTTTATAAAATCAAATATGTTTTTAACCGTCGGTCTGCATTCCATTTACGGTTTCCTCCAATTCAAGAGTTATCTTTTCAAGATAGGCTGCGGTTTCTTCTGTGCCGTGCAGCTTTGCCGCATTGAGCTTCGTCTTAAGCCTTGAAAGTATGTTTTCAAGATATTTCTTCGCTTCGGGTTTACCGCACTTCGGCAACTCTCCCGAGTAAATATATGAAAGCGGTTTTACGGATGATTTGCCCGTGTACTCCGCTGCCATTGCGCAGTAGAGCTTGCCTGCATCGAAGCACGCATCCTCAAAAAGGATTTCAAAGCCGTTTTCAATAAAATATCTGCGGATGTCTTCTGCGTGAGACTGCGGCTGAACAATGATTCTTTTGCCTTTATCCTTCAGCCAATCGGTTTTTGAAACGAGCGATTCCATAAGAGTTCCGCCCATTCCGCACATAATAAAATCCTGCGCCTCGAACGGCTCGATTTTATCAAAACCGTCAGAAAGCCGCAGGGTGATTTTTTCTTCAATACCGTATTGCTCAACAGTCTTTTTTGCATTCTCAAGCGGACCCTTGCGCACATCGCACGCAAGAGCCTTCGGAGAAATGCCGTTAAGGATAAGCCAGGCGGGGAGATAGGCGTGGTCTGTGCCGATATCGGCAACAGCGTTTCCTTTGCGCACCATCTTCACCGCCATAAGCATTCTTTCGGAAAGATTAAGCATTATTTTGCAAGAAAAGCGTTGATTTTTGCAATGAGCTCGTCAGCGTTAACGCCGTGAACCATGCAAGCCTGAGCAACTGTTTCGTTTCTTGCAGAGGGGCAGCCGAGGCAATGCATACCCATTTCAAGGAAGAAGGGAGCGATTTCGCGGTTAGCATCAAGGATTTCGCCGATTTTCATATCTTTGTTGATTTCTGTCATTTCAAAAACATCCTTTCAAATTAATTATAAAAATATTTTAACATAATTTATTATAAATATCAATAGTGTTTGACATTCTTGCTGATTAGCTGTAAAATAAATTGTTAGACTGAATAAAGGAGGCGCAGAATGAGGAGTTATGATTTTATAGTTGTGGGCGGATGCTCGGCGGGAATCGTTGCGGCAATCAATGCCAAACGGCTGACTCCAGACTTGAAGATTGCGATTCTTGAAAAGCTCCCCAGAATCGGCAAGAAGCTTCTTGCAACGGGCAACGGTAAATGTAATCTCACGAATCTCTATGCACTTGAGCATAACTACACAAACGAAGATTTTGCTTCTTTTGCGCTTTCGAAATACAACCCCGAAAAGATAGCGGATTTCTTTGGATCTCTCGGCCTTTTGTGCTATGCCGATTCCTGCGGCAGAGTTTATCCCGAGAGCAACACGGCGGCATCGGTTGTTGATGCACTCCGATTTGAAATTGAGCGTCTCGGAATTGATGTTTACTGCGACACCCCAGTAACCGAAATAAGAAAGAAAAAAGATTTTGTGATAAACAATGAATTTACCTGCAAAAAGCTTTTGCTTGCCGCAGGCGGAAAATCATCGCCGTCTCAAGGTTCCGACGGGAGCGGATATACCCTTGCAAAAATGCTCGGTCATTCGGTTACGAATCTTTATCCCGCACTTGTGCCGCTGTGTGCATCGCCCGAAACAACAAAGCCGATGAAGGGCGTAAGGGTCAGAAATGTTAATATTACTCTCAAAGGTGAGAAGAAAATTGCGCAGACAAGCGGAGAAATACTTTTTACCGAATACGGCATATCGGGTATAGCGGCAATGGAGCTCTCCGCAAAAGCGCAGAAATATATTGATGGTGTAAAGTGCAATCCCTTTGCAGTTGTAGATTTTATGCCGCAGATGGCATATGATGAGCTTGTTGATTATTTAAAAAATCTCAATAAAATCAAAGGTTTCTGTAATGTTGATAATCTTCTTACGGGGTTTCTTCCCAAGGCAGTCGGAATCGCAATTTGTAAAGCTGCAAAACTTTACAAATCAGATAGACTTATATCCGGATTGAGGGAAAAAGAAATCCGGCTGATAGCCGAAAAAATCAAGAGCTTCTCTCTTGAAGTGACGGGAACAAAGGGCTTTGCCAATGCTCAGGTAACAAGCGGCGGTGTTTCCGTCAAGGAAATTGATGAAAAAACAATGCAGTCAAAAATATGCAAAGGTTTGTATTTTGCAGGCGAAATAATTGATGTTGACGGCGGCTGCGGAGGATTCAATCTTCAATGGGCGTGGGCATCGGGAATGCTTGCAGGCGAGGTATAATTATGATTAAGATAAATGAAATTAAATTGCCTTTGGATAGTGCAGAGGGTGATTTGCGTAAAGCGGCGGCGAAAGCACTCCGCTGCAAAGAGGATAAAATCAAATCGCTTCAGATAACCAAAAGAGCGGTTGATTCAAGAAAAAAAGATAATATTTTCTTTGTGTATAATGTCAGCGTTGAAGTTGATTCGGACGAAAATTCCGTTGTTGCCCACGCAAAAAACTCTAAGGTTGAAATCGGTGTTCCGTATGTTTACGAAATGCCCGAAATCAGAAGAACAAGCACATTAAGACCCGTTATTGCAGGTTTCGGTCCCGCAGGCTTTTATGCGGCGCTTATTCTTGCACGTGCGGGTTTCAAGCCTCTTGTTATCGAAAGAGGTGCGGATGTTGACACCCGAACAAAAGATGTCAACGGCTTCTGGTCAACGAAAAAACTCAATCCCGAGAGCAATGTTCAGTTCGGCGAAGGCGGCGCAGGCACTTTTTCCGACGGCAAACTGACAACGGGTATTAAAGACCCACTTTGCAGAAAGGTTGTTGAAGAGCTTGTTGCCCACGGTGCACCGCCTGAAATTGCATATTCCTCAACCCCTCATATCGGAACGGATAAACTCGGCGCGGTAGTTAAAGCGTTCCGTGAAGAAATTATTTCTCTCGGCGGTGAAGTGCGCTTTGGCTGGAAACTTACCGATCTTATAATTGCAAATGGTGTTATTCAGGGAATCTCCTGCCAAAGACCCGACGGCACATTGGAGGATATCGAAACGGATACTCTTCTGCTCTGCATCGGTCATTCCGCAAGAGATACCGTTGAAATGCTCTATAAAAGAGGAATAAAAATAATGCAGAAGCCTTTCTCTGTTGGTGTCAGAATCGAGCACCCCAGAGAGATGATTGATAAGGCGCAGTACGGCTCGTTTGCAGGTCATCCTGCTCTGGGTGCGGCAAATTATAAGCTTGCCTGCCATCCCGAGCACGGCAGAGGCGCTTACACTTTTTGTATGTGCCCCGGCGGTACTGTTGTTGCGGCGGCATCGGAAGAAGGTCACGTCGTAGTTAACGGTATGAGCGAATATGCCCGTGACGGTGAAAACTCGAATGCCGCACTTCTTGTCGGCATTGAACCCGAGCATTTCGGAAGCGAACATCCGCTTGCAGGTATTGAGCTTCAGAGAAGAATTGAGAAAACCGCTTTTGAACTCGGTGGCGGTGACTACAGTGCACCCGCTCAGACCATCGGTGATTTTCTTAATAATACACCGTCAAAGAAACTTTCTTATGTTAAGCCTACCTGTGCAACGGGTGTAACTCCGGGTGATATCCGCAAAGTCCTTCCCGAAAAGGTGACAGATATTATGGCAAAGGCTATTATTAAAATGGATAAGAGCCTCAACGGATTTGCGCTTCCTGACGGCGTGCTGACCGCTCCCGAAACAAGGTCATCCGCGCCCGTAAGAATTATCCGTGACGAGCTTTATCAGTCAAACATCAGAGGTCTTTATCCCTGCGGAGAGGGTGCAGGCTATGCGGGCGGAATTGTGTCGGCGGCGGTTGACGGTATCAGATGTGCCCACGCCGTGTTGATTGATGAAAGCGATGAATGGTGAGAATATGGAAACAAGACTTGAAAAGCTCACCGATGAACAGCTTGCAAAGCGTATGTCAAAATATATTGCAACTCTGCAGAGCATAACGGTAAGAGCTGAATATTATTCTATGGGTCAATGCCCCGAAAAAGAGCGGAAAGAGCTCAACGCCGATTATGTCAGAGTGAGAAACGGTATCCGTGAGGACCTCAACTATCTTAACTACAACAAGGATAAAAAAGGCAGCAAGCTTCTCTGGGATAAATATTATCCGTCGGTAAACGAAGCGGCGGCATGGGGTCTTTATGCAGACCCTGAGGGCGACTTCACAGACGAATATTTCAAGAGCGTTGCTGTTGCGGAAGAAAAGCTGACAAAATACTATTCCTATGATTACTGGAGAATAATTGCGGAGGAATAAAAGCCAAAGACAAGGTGCGTTTGTGCCTTGTCTTTTTTGCATATATGCGGTGAAAAATTCATATAATTAACCAAAACTTTTTTCGGGGGAATTATAATGGACTATGATTTTCAGCTGCCGCAGAGAGAAGAACGTGACGAATACAGAAACCGATTCAGATTTACCGATGAAGATGCACCCGCAAAACGCAGTAAGCCCGCCAAGACGAAAACGAGAACGGATTATCTGGTAAGACTGATTCTTCTTCAGAGTGTGCTGAGCATTGTTGTTGTGTCGGGAGTATTTCTGATATCCAAAATCAGTCCGGGTTATTTTGAACGCATAAAAGAGGATTACGGCAGAATAATGAGCAGGGATATGTCGGCAGGTGAAATAGCGGAGGGTCTGAAGGATGCGGCGGAATTCGTGTTCAAGCCTTCAAAAAACATCAGCGAAAACACCTCAACAGTTGCCGTCACATCCTATGAGGTGACGAGCGATGAAACGGGCGAAACGATAGCCGTGGGAGAAATAACGGAAAACGGCGCGGGCGGTGACGATATCGAAGTGAAACCCGCTGCAAAGGGTACGTCGTTTTCGCCTTATTATGTCAGCGTCAGTCCTGTTATGCCTGTTGGAAATGCGAGGGTGACTTCAAAATTCGGCTACCGCACGCATCCCGTGACGGGTAACTACGGCTTTCATACGGGCCTTGACCTTGCCGCGCCCGAAGGCACTCCAATCAAAGCGGCATTTTACGGCAAGGTTGCCGAAACGGGGAGCGACGATGCGTGGGGAAACTATGTTCTTATGGAGCATTCCGACGGCTTTGCAACCTATTACTGCCATATGTCGGAGATATATGTGACAGAGGGAGCGGTTATAAGGCAGGGCGAAACGGTTGGTCTTGTAGGCTCAACGGGTTGGTCAACGGGACCCCATCTTCATTTTGAGGTGAGAATAAACGGAATAAGGGTTGACCCCGAAAAACTGCTTTATCCCGATGATGCCGATGAAGCTTGATTTAGGGAAAACCGAGCTGAAAATAAATGTTTCGTTTGCGGCGGCGGTCACTCTTATGCTGATTCTCGATGTCAGCGGATTTTGTGCCGTGGCTCTTTTTTGCTGTGCGGTGCACGAAGCGGGCCACATAATCTGTCTGCTCATTATGGGCGAAAAGCCGAAGCTTGTTGAACTTTCTTTTTACGGAGTCAGGCTTGAAAGAGCTGTTATGTCCGAAAACGCAAGTGCGATGGAGCCGCTGGTCTATGTATCGGGGCCTGCGGCAAACTTTATGCTTTCTGCGGTGTTATTTATATTGAGTGATATATTTCAAGGTCTGTACGTGGCAGCGGTGACGAGCCTCTGCATCGGAATTTTCAATCTCATCCCTTGCAGACCGCTTGACGGCGGCAATCTGCTTTCTGCTATTCTCAGAAGGTTTACGGACGAAAAAACGGTAAACGGAATATGCTTTGCAGTTAAAATTCTGACGGTGATACCTATGGGCATCGCCGGTGTTATTATGTTTATCAGAGGCGGAAATTTCACTCTTATCGGTGTTACGCTTTATCTTGTTTCGGTGGATATTTTTGATAAGAAATCAACAATTTAAAATACTATGGATTTTTTCATAAATCTATGTTATTATATATCAGATAATATAAGTTTAGGAGAAAATCTATGTATCCCAAAGAACTTGAAAAATTTTTGCTTAAAGTGCAGAAGCCCGGCAGATACACCGGCGGCGAGCTTAACAGCATCGTCAAGGATAAAAATTCCGTTGATATCCGCTATGCTTTCTGCTTCCCCGATACATACGAGATAGGTATGTCCCATCTCGGAATGAAGATACTCTATTCTCTTGTTAACGCAAGGGAAGATGCATGGTGCGAAAGAGTTTTTGCGCCGTGGGTTGATATGGAAGAGGTGATGCGAGAAAACAACATTCCTCTCTATGCCCTTGAAAGCGGCGACCCGATAAAGGATTTTGATATCCTCGGCTTCACTATGCAGTATGAGCTGAGCTATACCAACGTTCTCAATATGCTTGACCTTGCCGGTCTGCCCGTCAGGTCAAAGGACAGAACAGCACTCACCCCCATTGTTATTGCGGGCGGTGCTTGTGTCTGCAACTCCGAACCGATGGCAGAATTCTTTGATATAACTCTGCCGGGCGACGGCGAAGAGGTAACAAACGAGCTTATCGATTTGCTCAAGGAATACAAGGCTAAAGGTGCCACAAAACAAGAATTTCTTGTTGCGGCAGCACAGATTAAGGGCGTTTATGTTCCTTCTCTTTATGAAGTTGAATATAACGAAGATAATACTGTCAAATCAGTAACTCCTACCTGCGGTGCACCCGAAAAGGTGGTCAAGAGAAATGTTGCAAACCTTGATGAGATGTTTTCTCCCTCGGAGTTTGTTGTGCCTTTCCTTGAAGTTGTTCACGACAGAACGACCGTTGAAATTTTCAGAGGATGCATCAGAGGCTGCCGTTTCTGTCAGGCGGGCTTCCTCAACAGACCCCTCAGAAGCAAGTCGCCCGAAACGGTTGAAGAGCAGTGCAAAGCAATCTGCAACAGCACGGGTTATGACGAGATTTCTCTTTGTTCGCTCAGTACAAGTGACTACAGAGGTCTTGAAACCTTAATCAAGAATATGCTTCCGTGGACTATAGAGCAGAAAATAAATATTGCTCTGCCTTCTCTGCGTGCGGATAATTTCCCCAAGGAGCTTATGGAAAAGCTTAATGCCGTTCGCAGAAGCGGACTTACTTTCGCTCCCGAAGCGGGCACACAGCGTCTGCGTGACGTTATCAACAAAAATATAACTGAAGAAGAAGTTCTTTCAACTGCCGCACAGGCATTTGCGGGCGGATGGACAGCAGTGAAGCTCTATTTTATGATTGGTCTGCCTACAGAAACCGAGGAGGATATCCGAGGAATAGCAAATCTTGCTCAGGCGGTTGTTGATGAATACTATAAAAATCCCGACAAACCCAAGGGCAAGAGTGTCAGCGTAAGCATCAGCCTTGCATCGCTTGTCCCCAAGCCCCTTACTCCTTTCCAGTGGGAGCCTCAGGACAGACCGGATACCCTCATTGAAAAGCAGGATTTCCTTATTTCCTGCGTTACGACGAGAAAGGTCAATGTTTCCCGCCATGTGCCCTGGACCAGTTTCCTTGAAGGTGTTTTTGCAAGAGGTGACAGACGCCTCGCCGATGTTATCGAAACCGCTTGGAAGAAGGGCTGCAAGCTCGACGGCTGGTCAGAGCATCTTAAAAAAGATGCGTGGGAAGAGAGCTTTGCGGAAAACGGAATTGACCCGTTCTTCTATACCGCAAGACGCCGTGATTACGAAGAAGTTCTCCCCTGGGAGCATATCGATTTCGGCGTAACCAAGAAGTTCCTTATCAGCGAAAGCAAAAAGGCGCATAAGGGCGAAACAACAGCTTGCTGCCGTGAAAAATGTGCAGGCTGCGGCGCAAACAGACTTAACGGAGGTGAGTGCGATGAAATCAGTAAGACTGTGGTTTAAAAAAGACGGTCTTGCCGTCTACATCTCTCATCTCGATATGAACAGATGTATGACGAGGGCGGTGCGCAGAGCGGAAATTCCTCTCTGGTACACCGAAGGCTTCAACCCCCATCCGTATATGACCTTCCTTATGCCCCTTCCTCTCGGTCAATCGGGTATGCGTGAGCCGCTTGATATCCGTATCGAAGGCGATATGTCATTCAAGGAAATCAGGAACAGGCTCAATGCGGTTATGCCCGAGGGTATCGAAATTGTTGACGTTCAGAAACCCGAGCATAAGCCCAACGAAATCGCCGCTGCGGAGTATGAAATCGATGCATATTTTGAAAACGAAGCGGATGCAGAGAAGTTTGCCGCTTCTTCTCAGAACATTATCGCAGGCGGAGTGCTTAACGCAGAAAAACGAAGCAAGAGGGGAATCAAAACTGTTAACCTTTGCGAGCTTGTCCGTTCGTTTGAAGCGGGAGCTTGCGAAAATAAGGTGAGAGTGAAGACTGTTCTTGCCGCAGGCAACACCGTTAATCTCAATGCCGAGCTTCTTATGACCGCTCTTTATACCGAATTATCTTCAGAAGCAGAGAAAACAGACATAGCCAGAACCCGTCTTTTAAGAGAAGATTTGAGCATTTTTGAATAAACAGCTTCCGTAAAATGCCGCAGTTTACGGCATAATGCAAAAAATATTGATTTATTCTCAAATTAACAAAAAAATGCTTGCATTCTTTAAAAAGTTATGATATTATATTACTCGCATTTGTGCCGTCATTAGAGTCGCAGTGCTCAAAGACGGGGTTTAATGCCAATAACATTAAAGCTGGTGTTCCTCTTTTAGAGTATTTTCTATTACGAACATCTGAAAAAATCGGAGGAAAATTAAAATGGATGCACTCAAACTCATCGCACAGGACTCACTCAAGTCCGACGCACCTGTTATCGAAATCGGTGATACCGTTAAGGTTTCAGTTAAGATTCGTGAAGGTGACAAAGAAAGAATTCAGCTTTTCGAAGGTACTGTTATTGCTCGCAAGGGCTCAGGTGTTTCAGAAACCTTCACAGTTCGCCGCGTATCATACGGCGTAGGCGTAGAAAGAGTATTCCCCGTTCATTCACCCAACGTTGCAAAGGTTGAGGTTGTAAGACACGGTCGTGTACGCAGAAGCAAGCTCTACTATCTCAGAGACAGAGTAGGTAAGGCTGCTAAGGTTAAGGAACAGATCAGATAAGTAACTTCGAGGGTGTAACAATTTTTGTTGTTACACCTTTGTTCTTATTTATATTAATTAATTACATCTATCAACGAATCGGCTGAAAAGCGGAAAGGAGGCACCATGCGCAGGATTGAAGAATTCTGGATTGAATTCAACCCGCCCGCATATGAAGAGGAAAAACCTTCGGGCATATCAACATTTATTTTTGATGTTGTTGATTCTGTCAAGGGTGCCGTAATAGTTGTTTTTCTTATCTTTGCCTTGCTTTTCAAAGCGGTCGGCGTTGACGGCGATTCAATGTACCCCACCCTCAGAGACGGCGACTGGGTTGCGGTTTCCGGGATGAGCGTGAGCATTGAACGAGGCGATATAGTTGTTGTTACTCAGCCGTGGGAGCGCAATGTTCCTATTATCAAAAGAGTTATCGCAATCGGCGGCGATGTTGTTGATATAGATTTTGAAAACAGTGAGGTGTTTGTCAACGGAATAAAGATTGACGAACCCTATATTGCCGAGCCGACGGTAGTCAACTATGACGTTGAATTTCCGATAACGGTAGAGAAAGGCAAGCTTTTTGTTATGGGCGATAACCGTAATGTTTCGCTTGACAGCCGTTCAACCAAAATAGGAATGATTGATGAAAGATATGTTCTCGGTAAAGCACTCGGGAGAATTCATCCTTTCTCCGAGTGGAAAATATATGATGAACAGAATTGACGGGAGGCAGAAAAATGGAAGAAATAAAGACTGAAAACAAAAATAGCGGCAGATTTGCGGCAAACTGCTTTGATATTGTTTCAATTCTTGCAGGTGCGGTTGTTGCGGTTGCCTTTGTTTTTATTTTTCTTTTCAGAACCGTTGGCGTAGTCGGTACCTCTATGTATCCGACTCTCAACAATATGGACAGAATCGTGCTTACCGCTTTTTATGATGAAGTTCAGCAGGGTGACATAATCGTTTCCTGCCAGCCTTGTGAAAGACCCATTCCAGATGTGCTCGTCAAAAGAGTTATCGCAACAGGCGGGCAGACTGTTGATATTGATTTTGAAAAAGGCATTGTTTATGTTGACGGCGAAGCTCTTGATGAGCCTTACATCAGCGAACCCACCCACGACAGAGAGAGCTTTGCAGGTGAAGTAACGGTTCCCGAAGGCTATGTTTTTGTTATGGGTGATAACCGTAACGGTTCAACCGACAGCCGTGATGACAGGGTAGGATTTATCAGAGAAGAATATTTGCTCGGAAAGGCACTCTTCAGAGTTGCACCCTTCGGCAAATTCAAAATAGGTTAATTGTATGAATGAAAAAATGACGGTTCAGTGGTTTCCCGGCCATATGGCGAAAACCCGCAGACTGATAAAAGAAAGCCTGAGTATGGTTGATGCTGTCTGCGAGCTTGTTGATGCGAGAATTCCCGAAAGCAGCAGAAATCCCGAAATAGATGAGATTGTCGGTTCAAAGCCGAGAATAATTCTGCTCAATAAATGTGACCTTGCGGACGATAGCGCAACATCACGCAAGATTAAAGAGCTTGCACAAAAAGGAATAACCGCTTTGCCTGTTGACTGCCGCAGCGGCAAGGGACTTGAAAAATTTCAGGGTGCGGTAAGGGAAGTCCTCAAGGATAAGATTCAGGCGAATGTAGACAAAGGAATGGGCGGCAAAGCACTTCGCGTGATGGTCGTCGGCATTCCCAACACGGGCAAATCTTCGTTCATAAACCGAATGGCGGGCAAAAACCGAGCCAAGGTTGCGGACAAGCCGGGTGTTACCCGCAGCAATCAGTGGTTTGCAATCGGTTCGGGAATCGAACTTCTCGACACCCCCGGTGTTCTCTGGCCCAAATTCGAGGACCCCGAGGTAGGTTTCAAGCTTGCATTTATCGGCTCGGTCAAGGATGAAATTCTCGACAGTCAGGAAATTGCCGTAAGGCTTCTTGTTGTTCTTCAGAAAAACTATCCCGACCGCCTTGAAGAAAGATACAAAATAAAAGATTTTGCTGACCTTGTGCCTTATGAGCTTCTTGAGCTTATAGGCGCAAAAAGAGGAATGCTCATCAAAGGCGGCGAAACCGATACCGAAAGAGCGGCGGTTATGCTTCTTGACGAATACCGCTCAGGTAAACTCGGCAAACTGACCCTTGATTAAGGTGAATGGAGTTGTAAATATGAGAAAGAAAATGGCGATATTTCTTGCCGTTGTGCTCGTTATCGATGTTATCGCACTCGGAGTGATGTTTTTTACCGGAAATTCATCTTCTCTTGATATCAGTTCAAGTGCCGTTCCCGGCGCAGACCCCGAAACAACCGGGCAGGAAGAGCTCTTCTCAAGAGTCAGCTTTGTTGCGGCAGGCGATAATCTTATTCACGCACCGATATATAATCAGGCACGCTCAAGAACGAGCAACGGCTACGATTTTTCCTATGCTTATGAGAACTTTGCTGACAGAATAGCAGCTCCCGATGTTGCGATTCTCAATCAGGAGGTTGTTATTTCGCAGGAGCATAACGTTTCAAGCTATCCGCAGTTCAACTCACCCGTTGAACTCGGCGATGAAATGCTTAAAATCGGCTTTGATGTGTTTAACATTGCAACAAACCACTCAATCGACTGTGGCGAAAAAGGTCTTGTTTCCCACATTAACTTCTGGAAAGAAAGAAACGCAGTTACCTGTGGTGCATATCTCAATAAAGACGATTATGCCGATATTCCGATGCATGAGGTAAACGGTGCAATAATTGCATATGTCGGCTTCACTCAGTCCACAAACGGTCTTTCTCTTCCTGAGGATTCCGAGGTTATGCTTATTCAGGCAAAGGATGAAACACTACTCCAGACGAGAATTATGGATGCAAAGGAAATTGCGGATATTGTTATCGTCAATGCCCATTGGGGTAATGAATATACTCACGAACCCACTCAGGACCAAAAACTTCTTGCAGAAAAGCTCGCTTCGTGGGGCGCAGATGTAATCATCGGCACTCATCCTCACGTTATTCAGCCGGTTGAATATATCGAAAATCCCGACGGCAGAAGAACACTTGTTGCCTATTCGCTCGGCAATTTCATTTCTGCGCAGAACAGAGGTCCGAGAATGCTCGGCGGTGTGCTGAATTTTGATATCGTTGTCAACAATGCAAACCGTTCGGTTGCCATTGAAAATGTTAAGTTTTCGGGAGTTGTAACCCATTACGGTTATAACTATTCAAATCTGCGCATTTATCCTCTTGAAAACTACACCGAAGAGCTTGCATCAAAGCACGGCGTACTCAGCCACACCTCGGATTTCAGTCTTGATTATCTTTATGATATAATCAACAGCGTAATAGACAAGCAGTTTCTTTAATTAAATATCAAGGCTGTAGCAGTTTCAACTGTTACAGCCTTTTGCCATAGGAGAATATTGATATGAATTACGAATACGAAATAAACGCAAAAGAAAGAGGATACAAAGCGGTTTGCGGTGTTGACGAAGCCGGCAGAGGACCTCTTGCGGGCCCTGTTTTTGCGGCGGCTGTAATTCTGCCCGAAAATTGCGAAATAGAAGGTCTTAACGATTCCAAAAAACTCTCCGAAAAAAAGCGTGAGGCTCTTTTTGATATAATAAAAGAAAAGGCAATCAGCTACTGCGTTGCAAGTGTTGATGAAAAAACGATCGATGAAATCAACATTCTTCAGGCTACTTATCTTGCAATGAAAACTGCGGTTGAGGGTCTTGATGTGTCTGCAGATTACGCGCTGATTGACGGCAACAGAATGCCGCCTCTTTCAATCGACGGAGAAACGGTTGTAAAAGGCGATGCAAAGAGTATGTCGATAGCGGCGGCATCAATCCTTGCAAAGGTCAGCAGGGACAGATTTATGCTCGAAATCGATAAGAAATATCCCCAGTATCAGTTTTCAAAGCATAAAGGCTACGGAACAAAACTTCACTATGAAATGTTAACCGAACACGGTGTTTCCGATTGCCACCGTCTTTCATTCCTCAAGAGCTTTTTTAACAAATGATTACCAATAAGGTTGGCGTATGGGGCGAGATTTATGCCGCCCGTTATCTGCGCAAAAACGGATATAATATACTCACTTCAAACTATGTCTGCCGATTCGGTGAGCTTGACCTTGTAGCTGAAAAGGGCGGAATAATCTGCGTGACCGAAGTCAAAACAAGAAACGAAAAAACAAATGTCAGACCTATGGAAGCGGTTGATGAGGGCAAAAGACAGCGTGTTGAAATGGCAGCAAAAAGTTTTATAAAACTTGCGAAGATTCAGGGTGAAATACGCTTCGATGTCTGCGAAGTTTATCTTGATGATAACTTTGCACTTGCAGGCATAAACTATATTGAAAATGCGTTTTAAGGAGAATGAAATGAGACTGTTTGACCTGCATTGCGACACGGCGGGGGAGTGCTTCAACCGAAAAGTTTCTCTGTTGTCAAATGAACTCCATATTGATTTATGTAAAGGCAAAGGACTTGACGAATGGGCGCAGGTTTTTGCGGTCTGGATTCCCGATGAATACAGAGGGGAAGATGCCGCAGGTTACCTTGGAAATGTTCTGGACTATTTTGAAAAAGAGGTTAAACAAAACAGTCAAAAAATCAAGCTGTGTCAAAGTGTTGCGGATATTGAAAATGCATTTGAAGCAGGCAGATGTGCGGCGATAACCGCCATTGAAGGAGCTTCTCCGCTTGCAACGGATTACGGAAAGGAACTTGCAAAACGTTATGGTGTAAAGCTGGTTACCTTGACGTGGAATGCGGAAAATGAGTTCGGCTTCGGCTGTCAGTCAGGCTGCGCTTCGGAGCTGAAGCCTGAAGGAAAATCTCTGCTGCATTACCTGCGCGAGCAAAATATTGCGGCAGATGTTTCGCATCTTAACATAGCGGGGTTTTATGATGCGGTTTCGAGCGGTGCAAGAGTTATTGCCTCCCATTCAAACAGCGAAAGCGTGCTTCTCAAAACCTGTAAAGAAAGCGAAGACAGATATTTTTCCTGCCGAAGAAGTCTGAATGATGAACAGATAAAACTTATTATTGAAACCCAAGGACTTATCGGCATCAATTTTTGCAGAAGTTTTCTCGGCGACGAGGGTGACGACGGATTTGAAGCGGCTTACCGCCATATTGCTTATATTCTTGAGCTTGGCGGCGAAGATGTGCTCGCAATCGGCTCGGATTATGACGGCTGTGAAATTAATCCCGAGCTTTGCGGAATTGATAAAATTCCGTTATTCGGAGCGTTTCTGAATAAAAAAGGATTGAATAAAGCGGTTGTTGAAAAAATTTTCTTCGGAAATGCGATGAATTTCTTCAAAAACATTTTACAATCGTGATTTATTATGATATAATATTTTGAATTATTTTTCCGAAAAGGATGATGAAAATGAACTATGTAAGCACAAGAGATACTGCGGTCAAGGTTACGGCTTCTCAGGCTATCACCAAGGGCATTTCGGCTGAGGGCGGTCTTTTTGTGCCCGAAAACCTTCCCAAGGTTGCAATGAGCGAAATTGAAAAAATCGCAGGATTTGATTATATCGGCAGAGCAAAGGCTATCCTTTCTCTGTTCCTTACCGACTTCACCGAAGCTGAAGTTGATTCTTGCGTAAAGGGTGCATACGAAACAGGTTTCTCAAGCGAGAAAGTTGCACCTCTTGCAAAAATCGAAGACGGTGTGAATATTCTTGAACTTTTCAAAGGTCCTACCTGCGCATTCAAGGATATGGCTCTTCAGATTCTTCCCAGACTTCTTACTGTTTCAAGCGGCAAGGCAGCAAAGGGCACAAAGATTGTTATTCTTGTTGCAACTTCAGGCGATACGGGTAAGGCTGCGCTCGAAGGCTTCAAGGATGTTGAAAACACTCAGATTCTCGTTTTTTATCCCAGTGACGGCGTAAGCCCCATGCAGAAGCTTCAGATGTGCACTCAGGAGGGTAATAACGTGGCTGTTTGCGCTATTGAAGGTAACTTTGACGATGCACAGAGCGGCGTTAAGAGAATCTTCACAGACAAAGCAATTGCCGAAAAGCTCGCTGAGAATTCAATGGCTTTCTCATCAGCAAACTCAATCAACTGGGGCAGACTCTGTCCTCAGATTGTTTATTATTTTTCCGCTTACTGCGATATGGTTGCATCGGGCGAAATCAAAGCAGGAGATGAAATCAACGTTGTTGTTCCCACAGGTAACTTCGGCAATATCCTTGCAGCTTATTATGCAAAGGAAATGGGTCTTCCCGTAAAGAAACTTATCTGTGCTTCCAACAGCAACTCCGTTCTTACCGAATTCCTCACAACAGGTGTATATAACAGAAACCGTGAGTTTTTCACCACGATTTCTCCCTCAATGGATATTCTTATTTCAAGCAACCTTGAAAGACTTCTTTATTCAATTGCAGGCAGCGAAAAGGTTACCGCATGGATGAAGCAGCTTTCCGAAGAAGGCAAGTATGAGGTTGATGCGGATACTCTCGCTTCAATCAAGTCTCAGTTTGCCGCAGGCTGCTGCAACGATGAAGAAACAAAGGCAACCATTGCAAAGATTTTCAAAGAAAAGAACTATCTCTGTGACACTCATACAGCCGTTGCGGTTAAAGTTTATTATGACTACAAAGAAGAAACAGGCGAGAATACTCCCGCAGTTATCGCTTCAACAGCAAGCCCCTTCAAGTTCAGTGCTGCAGTGCTTGAAGCCGTTGACGGCAAGAACGAAGGTCTTGACGAGTTCGAAATGGTTGAGCGTCTTGCGGCTGTAACCGGAGAAAGCTGTCCCGAACAGCTTGCAAATCTCAGAGAAAAAACCGTAAGATTTGACGGCTGCTGTTCAAAGGACAGCATGGACGGCGTAGTGTTCAATATGCTCGGTATATGATGTTACATCTTTGCCGCGCTTTCGTTGAGCTTAAAAGTAGAACACTGAGTTTCGCCGCACTTGCATGCGGTTGAATTGCCTACCTCGATAGTGCCTGCGGTGCAAACGGTGTCGCCCTTGTGGTAAACGCAGTTCTTTGCAAAGCAGGTGATTTCGCTGATTTTCTTATCCATTTTTCAAGTCTCCCTTCTGTGAATTGCAGAAAAACTCTGCAAGATTATTATGAGCATACGGGAGCAAATTATTTCAGGAAAGGATATGTCTATGGCTCTTTTTGTGATCGGTGATACCCATCTCTCGCTTGCAACGGGAAAGTCGATGAATATATTCGGCGGCTGGACCGATTATGAGAAGCGCCTTGAAAAAAACTGGCGTAGAGTGGTGTCGGACGACGATACCGTGGTTGTTGCAGGTGATATTTCCTGGTGTATGAATCTTGAAGAAGGACTTAAGGATTTTCAGTTTCTTGATTCCTTGCCCGGCAGAAAAATCATTCTCAAGGGTAACCACGATTATTGGTGGGCAACCAAGAAAAAAGCGGATGAATTTTTTGAAAAATATTCGCTGAATACTCTTAACATACTTCATAACAATGCATATACCGCAGGCAATTTTGCAATATGCGGCACACGCGGATGGTTTTTTGATGCGGAAAGTGATGCGGATAAAAAGGTTGTTCTCAGGGAAGCAGGCAGACTTCGTGCATCAATCAAAGCGGCAAAAGAAACAGGTCTTGAACCCGTTGTTTTTCTTCATTATCCGCCCGTAAACCTTACTCAGAAATGCGATGAGATTTATGATGTGCTCGTTGAGGAAGGAATAACCCGCTGCTATTACGGTCATCTTCATTCCTATTCTCATGCGGGAGCACTCAACGGAATGAGTGACGGAATCCGTTTTTCGCTTATTTCAAGCGATTTTCTGGAGTTTTGCCCCGCATTGGTTTACTGAAATTTGTCAAAATCACCAAAAGAAAGACAAAAATTTCTCGAAAATTAACCAAACATAAGAATTTGAAATATATATTAATAATATATAGAAATTTTAAAAATTATTTGTTATAATCATAGCGTAAAATTTCCATTATTGGAGGAATACCGAAATGAGCTTAGTATCAGCTAACAAAACAGAAACAAACACCTATGCAGTAGAAATTGCAATTTCCGCTGAAGATTTCAGAGCTGCTATCCAGCAGGCATATCTTAAGCAGAGAAAGTCGATTCAGATTCCCGGATTCCGTAAGGGCAAGGCTCCTCTTATGATGATTGAGAAGCTCTACGGTCAGGAAGTATTCTTTGAAGATGCTCTTGATATCGTTTTCCCCGGTGCTGTTCAGGCAGCTTATGAAGAAGCAGGCATCACTCCCGTTGATTCACCCCGTGATTTCGATGTTAAGACAATGAGCAAAGAAGAAGGCGTTGTTATGGCCTTCAACGTAACAGTTAAGCCCGAAATCACTCTCAAGGCTTACAAGGGTCTCACAGCTGAAAAGGCAGACTCAAAGGTTACCAAGGAAGAAATCGACCACGAAATCGAGCATATGCTCGACAGAGGCGCAAGAATCGTCAATGTTGATGACAGAGCTGCTAAGGACGGCGACATCACAGTTATCGACTTCGAAGGTTTTGTTGACGGCGTAGCATTCGACGGCGGCAAGGCAGAAAAGTATGAACTCACAATCGGTTCAGGTTCATTCATCCCCGGTTTTGAAGAGCAGATTATCGGTCACTCAATCGGCGAAGAATTTGATGTAAACGTTACCTTCCCCGAAGCATATGCTCCCGAGCTTGCTTCAAAGGCAGCCGTTTTCAAGATTAAGCTTCACGAAATCAAGGTTAAGGAACTTCCCGAGCTTGATGATGAATTCGCAAAGGATATGGGCGACTACGAAACAGTTGCCGATCTCAAGAAGGGCATTGAAGAAGATATCCTCAAGAGAAAGCAGGACAGCGCTCAGCACGCATTTGAAGATGCAGTTATCGAAGCTCTCTGCGAAAACGTAGAAGGAGAAATTCCCGAGTGCATGTACGATAACAAGGCTCAGGAAAACATCGACCAGTTTGCCCAGAGAATCGGTCAGCAGGGCATTGATGTAGACACATACCTTATGTATATGGGCATGGACAAGGCTATGTTCGAAAGCCAGATGAGAGAGCGTGCAGTTTCAGATGTTAAGATTGAGCTTGCTGTTGAAAAGATTATCGAACTCGAAGGCATCAAGGCTTCAGACGAAGCAATTGCAGACGAATACAATAAGATGAGCGAAATGTATCAGCTCGATGTTGAAAAGCTTAAGGAGCTCGTTCCCGAAGCAACAGTAGCAGCTGAAATCGCAAAGCAGGAAGCATTCAAGGTTGTTATCGATTCAGCAAAGGCAAAGAAGCCCGCTGCAAAGAGAGCAACAAAGAAGAAGGAAGCTGCAGAAGGCGAAGAGAAGGCTGAAGAAGAAAAGCCTGCAAAGAAGCCCGCAGCAAAGAAAACCACCAAGAAAGCAGCAGAAAAGAAGGAAGAAGCTGCTGAATAATTTGACTTCGGTTGAATAAGTTGGGGGTTTTTAAACTATACTTTAATTATGAATTTCAGGAATAAACCGGTTTTTATACCGGTTTATTCATTATTGCGGAGAAAGGATTGATTTTTAATGGCATTAGTACCTTATGTTGTTGAACAGACTAACCGAGGCGAGCGTTCATATGATATTTTCTCCCGCCTTCTTAACGACAGAATTATCGTTCTCTCCGATGAGGTTAACGACACAACGGCAAGCATCGTTGTTGCTCAGCTCCTTTTCCTTGAAGGTCAGGACCCCGATAAGGATATCAGCCTTTATATCAACAGCCCCGGCGGTTCCGTTACCG
>JAZNRG010000071.1:0-4631 GCA_045590575.1 Acutalibacteraceae bacterium
AGCGGCGGCGAATGCTTATATCACTCAGGCTTACGGCGCAGAATATCTGCCCGAAAAGCCCGTATATTATAAATCAAGAGCCAACGCGCAGGACGGTCACGAAGCGATAAGACCCTCAATTCCGTCACTGACCCCCGATGAGGTCAAGAGCAGCCTTTCGGCAGACCAATACAAGCTCTACAATCTCATTTGGAAGCGTTTCATGGCAAGCCTTATGACAAGCTGTGTTCAGAACACGGTTAAGGCGGAAATTCTTGCTTCAAAGGAAGAAAATGCAAAGGAATACTGCATTTTCACCGCTGCGGGCTATTCAATTAAATTTGACGGCTTCACAAAGCTTTACGAGCTCCCCGAGGAGGATGCCGAAAAGGGTGTTCTTCCCGAGCTTAAGAGCGACGAAAAGCTCAAATTGCGCGAAATGCTCCCCAATCAGCATTTCACCCAGCCCCCCGCACGCTACACAGAAGCTTCACTCATTAAGGAGCTTGAAGAAAACGGCGTGGGCAGACCGAGCACCTATGCAACAATACTTTCAACAATCATCAAGCGCGGCTATGTTCAGCGCAAGTCAAAGCAGCTTGTTCCCACAGAGCTCGGCGTTGCAATCACGGGCTTGCTTAAGGATAAGTTCCCCAAAATAGTTAACACCAAGTTCACCGCGCAGATGGAAACCAACCTTGACAAGGTTGGCTGCGGCGAGGTTGACTATGTTAAGATGCTTGATGAGTTTTACGGCGATTTGGAAAAATCGCTTGATAAAGCAAAGGCTGAAATGAAAAATGTTAAAATTCAGCTTGAAGAGGACACAACCGACATCCCCTGCGACAAGTGCGGCAGAATGATGGTTATCAAGACCGGCAGATACGGCAGATTCCTTGCTTGCCCCGGCTATCCCGAATGCAAGAACGCAAAGCCGCTTATCGTCAACACCGGTGCAAGATGCCCCGTTTGCGGCGGAGAAATCATCGAGAGAAAGTCAAAGAAGGGTCACGTATTCTTCGGCTGCGGCAACTGGCCAAAGTGTAACTTTATGAGCTGGGATCCCCCCGCAGGTGAGAACTGCCCCGATTGCGGCAAGGCTCTTTTCAAGAAGAAGACAGGCAAGGTTGTTTGTATGGCAGAAGGCTGCGGCTATGAAAAGTCCGCTTCCGGAAAGAAAAAAGGCAATGAATAAAGTTAAGATAATCGGCGGCGGCTTCGCAGGTGTTGAAGCGGCGTGGCAGCTTGCAAACAGAGGAATAGAAGTTGAGCTTTACGAAATGAAGCCCGTTAAGTTTTCTCCCGCGCATACGGGAGAGGGTCTTGCGGAGCTTGTGTGCTCAAACTCGTTCAAGGCAATGCGTCTCGGCTGTGCGGCGGGTATGCTTAAGGCAGAGATGGAGCTTATGGGTTCTCTCTGCGTTGAATGCGCCAAGGCAACGGCAGTTCCCGCAGGCGGTGCGCTTGCGGTGGACAGAGATAAATTCTCCGCTATGGTAACCGAAAAAATTCTTTCACGCCCCGAAATAACGCTCATAAGAGAAGAAGTGACCGAAATCCCCGACGGTGATGTTATTATTGCGGCCGGTCCTCTTGCTTCCGAAGCTCTTTCGGATGAAATCAAGGAGCTTTGCGGAGGAAACCTCAGCTTCTTTGATGCTGCGGCTCCGATAGTAACGGCGGACAGCATTGACCTCGACAGGGCGTTTATGCAGTCAAGATATGACAGAGGCGACCCCGATGATTATATCAACTGCCCGATGAATAAAGAGGAATACGAAGCGTTTTATGAGGCGCTTATCAATGCCGAATGCGCTCCGACCCACGAGTTCGATAAGCGCAAGGGCGTTTACGAAGGCTGTATGCCCATTGAGGTTATGGCTTCAAGAGGTCACGACACAATCCGTTTCGGCCCGATGAAGCCTGCAGGACTGCTTGACCCGAGAACGGGACACAGACCCTGGGCAAACCTTCAGCTCCGCAAGGAAAACACGGCAGGCACGATGTATAACCTAGTCGGATTTCAGACCAACCTCAAATTTCCCGAGCAGAAAAGAGTTTTCTCAATGATACCTGCTCTGAAGAATGCGGAGTTTGTGCGCTACGGCGTTATGCATCGCAACACCTTTATCGATTCGCCCCGTCTTTTAGGCAGCGATTTCGGATTCAAAGGAAGAGAGGGTCTTTACTTCGCAGGTCAGATAACGGGAGTTGAAGGCTATATGGAATCGGCAGCTTCGGGAATTCTTGCAGGCATAAATGCCGCAAACAGATTTCTCGGCAAGGGAAAATTCCTTCCCTCGGAGCTTACGATGACGGGTGCACTCGCAAGATATATCAGCGACGAAAGCGTTAAGAATTTTCAGCCCATGGGTGCATCCTTCGGTTTATTGCCGCCCCTCGGTGAAAAAATCAGAGATAAAAAGCTCCGCTATGAGGCTCTTGCGGAAAGAGGTCTCGGCGAGCTGAAAAAAACAGTCAGGTGAATAATATGAACGAAAATCTGATAAGGCTGCAGAAGAATCTCGGCTACAGATTCAAAGATATTTCGCTTCTTGAAACAGCACTTACCCATTCGTCATATGCCAACGAAAAAGGCGGCGACGTTGTTTGCAACGAAAGGCTTGAATTCCTCGGCGATTCGATTCTCGGCTTTGTTTCGGCAAGGTATTTCTATGAGAATTTCGATTGCCCCGAGGGTGAGCTCACAAAGCACAGAGCAGCAAAGGTCTGCGAAACGGCACTCTGCAATTTCTCAAAGGAGCTGCAGGTGGGTGAAGCGCTCAGACTCGGCAAGGGCGAAGCAAGAATGGGCGGCAAGGAGAAGCCTTCGATACTTGCAGACGCATTTGAAGCCATTCTTGCGGCGGTTTTCCTTGACGGCGGTCTTGAAGAAGCGGCAAAGATAGTGCTCCGATTTATTCCGAGGCACGATTCTTTTGAGAAGGCGAAGGACTATAAAACCACCCTTCAGGAGGTTATCCAGCGCAACCGTGAGGAGCATATCGAATATGTGCTCATCGATGCCGCAGGTCCCGACCACGACAAAACCTTTACCGTTGAAGTTCACCTCAACAGCAACGTAATCGGCAAGGGAATCGGCAAGAGCAAGAAGCTGGCTGAGCAGCAGGCGGCGAAGGAAGCTCTTGAACTTATGGGTATAAAATGAAGCATATAAACGTTGCACTGTTTGTGGTGCATAAGGGTTGTCCGCATATGTGCTCGTTCTGCAATCAGAGGAGCATTTCGGGCAGCCAAAAAGATATTACGGCGGCGGATGTTCATTCGGCGGCGGCAACGGCAATCGAATCGCTTACCCGTCAGCAAGCGTCAGGCGGCGAGATTGCGTTTTTTGGCGGCAGCTTCACGATGATTGAGCGGGAATATATGATTTCGCTCCTCGAAGCGGCTTGTGAATATGTCAAAAAAGGCGTTTTTAAGGGCATACGTATCTCCACAAGACCCGACGGCATAGACGAAGAAATCTGCACCATTCTTAAAAAATACGGAGTTACGGCGGTTGAACTCGGTGCACAGAGCCTTGATGACAAAGTTCTTGAAATGAACGAAAGAGGTCATACGGCGCAGGATGTTGTGAATGCGTCAAGGATGCTTAAGGCACACGGCTTTGAACTCGGCTTGCAGATGATGACGGGTCTTTACGGCTCGCAGGATGCGGACAGCATTCTGACCGCCGAAAAAATAATTGCTCTTGCACCCGACACGGTCAGGATTTATCCGACCGTTGTGCTCAGGGGCACAAAACTTTTTGAGCTTATGCAAAAAGGGGAATTTATTCCCAAAGGAATCCCCGAAACGGTTGAGCTTTGCGCAAGGCTCATACCGATGTTTGAGAATGCGGGCATAAAAGTTATCAGAGTGGGTCTGCATTCGGGCGGCGGAGTTGACGAAGGCTTCGCAGGCGGAGCATACCATCCCGCTTTAAGGGAGCTTTGCGAGGGCAGGATTTATTATAATCACGTGCTCGGAGAGCTTGAAAAGCTCGGAGAAGGCAGGTATATCCTTACTGTTGCTCCGAGTGAAATTTCCAAGATGACAGGACAGAAGAAACAAAATCTTTCAGAGCTTCGCAGAAAAGGCTATGAATGCACCGTAAAAAGTGCGGACGGACTTTCAAAGTACGAAGTTAAAATTCAGAAAGGTGATTCAGATGATATTAAAATCACTTGAAATGCAGGGCTTCAAATCCTTCCCCGATAAGACGGTGCTCGAATTCGGAAAAGGCATAACGGCGGTTGTCGGCCCTAACGGCTCGGGTAAGAGTAATATCTCCGACGCCGTGCGCTGGGTATTGGGTGAGCAGTCAACCAAGACCCTCCGAGGCGCCAAAATGGAGGACGTTATCTTCGGCGGTACTATCCAGAGAAAGGCTCTGGGTTATGCCGAGGTTACTCTGCGCCTTGATAACTCCGACAGAGGGCTCAATAACGATAAGGACGATGTTGCCGTTACCCGCCGCTACTACCGCTCGGGTGAGAGTGAGTATAAAATCAACGGCGAGGTGTGCAGGCTCAGAGATATCCATGAGCTTTTCATGGATACAGGTCTTGGCAGAGACGGCTATTCAATGGTCGGTCAGGGCAGAATTGCCGACCTCGTTTCCGCCCGTTCAACTCAGCGAAGAGATATGC
>JAZNRG010000072.1:0-15415 GCA_045590575.1 Acutalibacteraceae bacterium
CATGGATTTGTCGCAGCTTATCTGCTACAGAGAGCATCCCATTGATAAAATGCAATTGCTTCTGGAGAACAGAATCCCCGTTATACTGGTGTACGGAGATTCCGATAACATTGTTCCTTACGAAGAAAACGGAGCTGTTCTTGAAAAGTATTATCGGAAAAACGGCGGAATAATTGTTTCCATCGGCAAAGCAAACTGTGCACACCATCCCCACGGGCTGGACGACAATACACCTATCATAGAGTTTGTTGAAAAATTTTCCGCATAATACCGCATTTTACTGAATGAGCATACGGGATTTTAATATTTCGTTATAATAAAAAACAAATAATCCGAAACTTTTACCGATTGGTGAAGTCTTCGGATTATTTTTGTTTATGCAGTCAATCGTTTTAACTGCATGTAAATACAAAGGGAAGCAACTTAGTTATGAAGAGAAAAAGGATCTCGGCAACACTATCGGAAATTCCATAGGCTTCAAAAACGTTATATAACTTGAGTTGGAAACACCTCTTGTTAGAATTTTGTTAGAAAAACGGAGTTTTTAAGACTTTTTATGAAGGGTATAAAAAAGCAGAAACTCCTTGATATACAAGGAGTTTCTGTATGGCGCGCTGTAAGGGATTCGAACCCCTGACCTTTTGGTTCGTAGCCAAACACTCTATCCAGCTGAGCTAACAGCGCATATTCTGTTTTATCGGTGTTACCCGACTGCCAAAGTATATTATCACATTCGCCTGAAAAAATCAATACCTATTTTTAAATTTTTTCAAATTTGATGAAAAAGGCTGAAAATCCGAAGATTCTCAGCCTCGTTTTTATTTATGCTGCCTTTTTTGCTTTTCTGTTTGCGATTGCTGCTTCGATTTTGGGATAAACAACATCATAAAGCTTCGCAAAGATGAAATAGCCGATAACCGCATAGAGGATGCCTACGAATGCGCCGACGATAACGTCTGTGGGATAGTGAACGCCAACGTATATTCTTGAAACACCCATAAGGAAAGCGAAGATGAAAGCGGCGATTGAAACGCCCTTCTTCTTAAGTACCATAGCGAGAGCCATTGCAAAGGTGAATGCCGATGAGGTGTGACCCGAAGGGAATGAGAGCGACTTTGAACTCATATAGTCAACGATATCGGGCCATACATAGCCTGCGTTCCACTTTTCAGCGAAACCGGGGAATCTGTCGATTGTCCAGTCAATCTTTCCGAAAAGACCAACCCAGTCAAATTCTTTGCCGTATTCTTCAAACGCTTTCTGAGCAGCCTGAGGAAGAATGGTGAGGTTGTAGGGTCGGGGACGCTCCATAATGGGTTTGATAAGTTCATTGTTGAGAAGAGTCATAACAAGAAGTGAGCCGAGGCAAACAAGACCTGCTTTTCTTGTTTTCTTGAAGAACAGCATAACCACGCCGAGAGCGATGAAGAAAATGCCTTCGTCACCGAGAGTGGTGATGATTTTCATGATGGGGCTGAGCCAGTCCATTCTGATGAATTTCTCGAAAAATTCAAAGATGGCAAGGTCAAAATTAAGTATAGCTTCCAAAAACATCGTCCTTTCTTATTTTTTATATATTATTGCTTTAATCGGAAAAAAATGCAAGAGTATTTTCAAAAATATTTTATTTTTTGCGTAATTACCGTACAAAAAGGCAATAATATCAAAAAAGGAGGCGTGAATATGGAAAGATATTTTGAAGAAAAACCCGAAATCAAAGCAGAATTCGACAGACTTCCGCAGTCGGTTAAGAATATGATTGTTGAATCGGGAGTTAAAATCAATTCACTTGACGAACTCAAGAAAACAGCCGATGCAATTATGAAGGCAGACTGAGTGCGGTATTGCAATTTAAATTATGGTATGGTATAATAAAACAAAAGAAAATAATGGGTTAAAAACGGAAACCGTAAGCATTTCAACCGCCCGTGAGCTTGATTTGTTTGTGATGCAAAGTCCTTTTGGTCACTTTCTGCAGACCTCATTCTGGGGTAAGGTAAAGAGTGACTGGAAGTGGTTCGGCATCATCTGCAGAAAAAACGGCATAATAACGGGCACTCTTTCCGTTTTGCTCCGCAGGATTTCCGCAACAAAATATCATCTTATGTATGCACCGAGAGGTCCCGTGTGCAGTCCCGATGACAACGAAACCTTCTCGGCGCTTATAGGTGCGGCGGTTTCCGAAGGCAGAAAATATAATGCATACAAGCTGAAAATCGATAAGGATATACCCGCTTCGTGCGAAGCATACCGCAATATGCTTCTCGGCGAGGGCTTCAGATTTAAGGAGCGCACGCTCGGATTTGATGATTTTCAGTGCAGATTTGTTTTTCGCCTTGATGTTAAAAACAAAACCGAGGATGAAATCTTCTCGTCTTTTCATAGCAAACACCGTTATAATATCAGGCTTGCGGCAAAAAAAGGCGTTGAAGTCAGGTCTTACGGCAGCGAAAAATCGGAAGAGTTTGCCGCAATAATGAAAGAAACTGCAGAGAGAGACGGCTTCGGAGTTCCCGAAAGCGCTCATTATTCAAAGATACTTGATTCTTTCGGCGAGAATGCAAGGCTTTATATGGCATCTTATGAAGGCGTGTTTATTGCGGGTGCTCTTGCGGTGCGTTTTGGTTCAAAGGTTTGGTATTTTTACGGCGGATCGCTTGATTCGTTCCGAAATCTTATGCCGAATTATCTTCTCCAATGGGAGATGATCAAGTGGGCGGTTGCAAGCAGATGTTCGGTTTATGATTTCCGAGGCGTTTCGGGAGATACCGATGAAAACAGTCCGCTCTACGGTATTTACCGTTTTAAAAAAGGCTTTAACGGAGATTTTGTTGAATTCATCGGAGAAGGGGATTTGGTTATCAGACCCGCTGCCGATAAATTTATTTCCGTATCCCAAAAAATAATAAAGAAATTCAGATAAGGAGAATTCAGTATGATAAATGTTACCGTATGGAACGAAGGTGTTCACGAAAAACTCAGCAACGAAGTTGCGGGCGTTTATCCCGCAGGTATTCACGGCTGCATCAAAAATTTCCTTTCATCGCAGGAAGATATGACTGTGCGTACGGCAACTCTCGCTCAGCGCAAATGCGGTCTTTCCGATGAAGTGCTCGATAACACCGATGTTCTCATCTGGTGGGGTCATATGGCTCACGATAAAGTTCCCGATAAGATAGTGGAGAAAATACATACACGCGTTCTTGCGGGAATGGGTCTTGTTGTGCTTCATTCGGGTCATCATTCAAAGATTTTCAGAAAGCTTATGGGTACAACCTGTAACCTTCGCTGGAGAGACGGAGACAGAGAAAGAATCTGGACTGTTAACCCCGCTCACCCCATTGCAAAGGGCGTTCCTCCTCATTTCAGCATTGATAAAGAAGAAATGTACGGCGAGCGTTTTGATATTCCCGAACCCGACGAACTTGTTTTCCTCGGTTGGTTTGCGGGCGGAGAGGTATTCCGCTCGGGATGTACCTGGCAGAGAGGCCTCGGTAAGGTTTTCTATTTCCAGCCGGGTCACGAAAGCAATCCCACCTTCCATAACGAATTTGTTCAGAAGATAATTATCAACGCAGTCCGCTGGGCAGCTCCTATATTCCCCGTCAAGGAGCCGACTCCTTGCCCCGAAAAGAAGATTTCTCCCGAAGAAAGATATAAGGAGAGAGCTGCAAAATAATGGAAACGTTCAAGATAAAAAAGCTCAGGGATAATGCCAGAATCCCGTTCAGGGCAACTTCGGGCAGTGCGGGGATGGACCTTTATGCCTGCATTGATGAGCCGATAACTCTTGAGGGCGGCGAAAAAGCGGTTATCCCGACGGGGATTGCCATTGAGCTTCCGACTGCTGAGCTTGCTGCGTTTGTTTTTGCAAGAAGCGGTCTTGCAATCAAGCACGGAATAGGTCTGCTCAATTCCGTTGGTGTTATTGACAGTGACTACAGAGGCGAAATCTGCGTAGGCGTTATCAATCAGCTAAAAGAGGCATACACAATCAATCCTGACGAAAGAATCGCACAGCTTGTTATTATGCCCGTTTCGCTTATTGCTCCCGTTGAGGCGGATGAGCTGGACGAAACAGAAAGAGGCGCAGGCGGGTTCGGAAGCACGGGTAAAAACTGATTTCAAAGCATCGGATTAATTTTCGGTGCTTTTTTATTTCCTTGACTACTTGAATGATTTAGTTTATATTATATTTATTAGACAAAGGAGGTATGATTATGACCAAAAATGAAGCAAAAATAAAAGCAAAAGAAATAGTTTCAAAAATGACCGTTGAGGAAAAAATTTCTCAGCTTCTTTATAATTCACCCGCAATCGAAAGACTCGGTATCAAGGAATATAACTGGTGGAACGAGGGCGCACACGGCGTTGCCCGTGCAGGCACGGCAACTGTTTTTCCCCACACAATCGCTATGGCGGCAACCTTTGACCCCGAGCTTATTGAAACCATCGGTGATGTTATTTCGACCGAGGGCAGAGCAAAATACAACAAGCACGTTAAATACGGCGACTACGATATTTTCAAGGGCCTTACCTTCTGGGCACCCAATATCAATATTTTCCGTGATCCACGCTGGGGCAGAGGCCAGGAAACCTTCGGTGAGGATCCCTTCCTTTCATCCGTTCTCGGTTCCGCATTTATCAGGGGAGTTCAGGGCGACGGCGAATTTCTTAAGGCTGCTGCTTGCTCAAAGCATTATGCAGGTCACTCGGGTCCCGAGAAAACACGTCACGGTTTTGATGCAAAAATCAGTCTTCGTGACCTTTACGAAACATATCTCCCCGCATTTGAAAAAACGGTTGAAGCAGGCGTAGTCGGTGTTATGGGTGCATATAACCGCACAAACGGCGAGCCCTGCTGTGCCCATTCATATCTTCTTGTTGACGTTCTCCGCAACAAATGGGGATTCGACGGCTATGTTGTTTCCGACTGCGGTGCGCTCAATGATATCTGGGAGCATCATAAGTTTGCCGCCAACAAGGCGGAGGCTGCGGCTGTTGCTCTTAAAAATACCTGCGACCTCAACTGCGGTCAGACCTATGACGCACTTGTTGATGCTTATGAGCAGGATCTCGTAACGGAAGAAGAAATCACCGCTGCTGCAGAAAGAGTTTATTCAATCCGTTATCTTCTCGGCGAGTTCGAGGAGGAAAGACCATATTCGGATATCGGCTTTGACAAGCTCGACTGCAAGGAACACAAGGCTCTTAACCTTGATGCAGCCGAAAAGTGCATCGTTATGCTCAAAAACGATAATTTCCTTCCACTTGATAAAAAAACAACAAAGAAAATTTCTGTTATAGGCCCCAACTCAATGTCCGTAACGGCTCTTGAAGGAAACTATAACGCATACGCATCCGAATATGTTCACATTGCCGACGGTATCCGCAGAGTGTTTACTGATGCATCAATAACCGTTGAAAGAGGCGCAAACTATTGCGACGAATATCTTAATCACTGGTCAGGTTTCCAGAATATGATAAGCGACGGTATCGCCGCCGCTGCAGAATCGGATATCGCAATTCTTGCTCTCGGTCTTGACTGCTCAATCGAGGGTGAAGACACAGGCTTTGACAATGATTACACAGCCTGCGGCGACAAGCGTTCACTCTATCTTCCCAAAACTCAGCAGAAGCTTGCGGAGGCAGTATGTGAAGTATGCGATAATGTTATCGTTGTTCTTATGTGCGGCAGTTCAATTGACGTTGGCGAAAAGGTAAGAAACCACGCAAAAGCAATCTTCCATGCCTGGTACCCCGGTGCACTCGGCGGTCTTGCGTTTGCAAATATCCTTTCGGGCAAGGTGTCTCCCAGCGGCAAGCTTCCCGTAACAATCTATGACGGAAAACATCCCGTTCCCGATTTTGAAGACTACGATATGAAGGGCAGAACCTACAGATACATCGACGGCGAAGCTCTCTATCCCTTCGGATTCGGTCTTACATACACAAACTTTGCATTCACAAACGCAAATGCCGAGGTTGCCGACGGTAAGATTACCGTTACCGTTGATATCACAAACAACGGTGATATGAAGAGCACGGAAAAAGCTCAGGTTTATGCTTCATATACCGACAGCCGAGTTCCGACACCTCACTATCAGCTTTGTGCAATCAAGTCCGTTGACATTGAAGCAGGCGAAACAAAAACTGTTTCATTTGATATTGACAGATATTGGATCAAGGCTGTTCTTGATGACGGAAGCAGAGCAGAGCCCGACGGCAAGATTACCCTCTATGTAGGCGGTCATCAGCCCGATGCAGTCAGCGAAAGACTGACGGGTTATGCCTGCGAAAAGATTGATATCAGATAAAACGGAGGCGTTCCGATGAAAAAGAATGTTTATAATATTCTTGCGGCAGTCAATCTTGCTGTGCTCGTGTTGTGGGCGGCAGTTCTTGTTGCGGCAAGAGTAACTCAGAGCGAACCTCTTTCAGTAGTATTTGTGCTTGTAACGGTTATTGCAATTATTGTTCCGATAGTCTATACGGTTGTTTCCGTTATCGGTCTTATCCGCAAGGCGGAGCTCGATAAAAAGCTTCTTGCGGCAACATATGCAATAAATTTTGTTTGGATTGTGGTTCTGGTTGCGGTTGCAAAAACCGCTGTTGAAATGACCTCACAGATTCTTTAAAGGAGATTTCAATATGAAAAAAATAATCAGTATTATCTGTGCCGCAACAATTTTTATTTCAAGCATTTCAGTGTTTGCTTTTGCGGCGGATACAAGCTATAAGCCTTATGATAACAGTCAGTATTTTGAATATGGCGACTATGATATTCACTACAGAGTTGTTCCTGCAAAGGGTGAACGCAAGGGCAGAATCATGATGCTTCACGGCTTCCTCTGCTCCACTTATGCATGGCGCAACATGGCTCCGGTTTTTGCTGATGCGGGCTATGAATGCGTTATGGCTGACCTTCCGAATTTCGGCTTTTCAACAAGAGAATCGGATGATATAACAATTGTTGACAGAGAGAAACTCATCATTGAGCTTATGAAGAGCATTGCTCCCATGGATGAATGGATTATTGCAGGCCATTCGATGGGTGGCGGCGTTGCAGTGAATATCGCAATTGAAAATCCCGTTGATGCGCTTCTCCTTTACTGCCCCGCACCGCAGAGTGAATTTCCCGAAGCTATGGAAGGTCTTATGACTTCGGGAATCATGAAGGGCATTATGAATGCATTCTTCAAGTACGGAACAAAGATTGATTTTCTCGTGAAGCTCATTATCTTTGCCGCAACAATGGATTGGGATTTTGCAATGAACTATGATGTTTCGGGCGTTACCGATGCTGTTCAGTATGACGGTTTCGGTGGCGGCTTGTGCGAAATGATGTTCAATGTCAAGGCAACCGACCTTGCAAATGCCGATAAGGTTAAATGTCCAGTAATTATTTTCCAGGCAAGTGAAGATATCATTATCAACGACACAATGAAATCACAGATGAACGAAGCATTCCCCGAAGCCGCAACCCACCTCGTTGAGGGCGGCGGACATCAATGCATCGAAAACAGGGCCGAAGAAATTTGTAAGGTAACGCTTGATTTTATCAACGAAAACGTTTAATCCGCAAGAAAGTGTATTCCAAGCGCGCCTCTTGCGCTGTGCAGGCTTATCATACAGCCCGTAAAAGCTGTTATAACCTGCTCAAACCCCTTGCTTTTCAACAGCTTTTCAATGCTTTCGAGCTCGGCTTTTTCAATCCCCGAGTGATATATGAAGGCAAGTGAACAATCAATATTTTTGGATTTGTCAAGCTGCTCGTTTGCGTATTGCAGGCGGGTGGCTTGTCCTTTGCCCCTGTATTTTTTTATAACTTCAATTTTGCCGTCAATCATTGCGGCACAGGGCTTTATGGATAAGAGATTTGCTCCGAATGCCGCCGCAGCGGAGCACCTGCCCGAGCGGCGCAGAAAATCAATGCTGTCAAGAAGATAGCTGACCCGTGCAGATGGCAGAATACTTGTAATGTTATCCGCAATTTCTTTTGCACTCAGTCCTTCATCACGCATTTTGCAAGCCTTTATTGCGGGCAGAGCGATTCCGCCCGCAAGATTCTTTGTATCTATAACAAAAATATTTTCAAATGCTGATGCTGCAAGCATTGCATTGCGGTGGGTTGAAGAAAGCTCAGAGCAGAATGAAAGATGCACAACCGATTTGCCGTCATTCACGAATTTTTCAAAAAAGTCGGTGTATTCGCCGGGAGATACGGCGGATGTTTTGGGGATTATGCCGCTTTTGTCAACATAGCTAAAAATCTCTTTTGCGCTTATATTTACTCCGTCTTTTCTTTCAAAGCCGTCAATAATAACATTCATCGGCATAATCTCTATGCCGTATTTTTCTGCAATTTCCTGCGGAAGGTCTGCTGCACTGTCGGCTGATATAACAACCTTTTTCACCGAATCACCTCATTGTTAATTATCGGCAAATTATTTGTCAATATTCAGCTCAACACATGTGTAATAATGCTGAAGAATTTCACGCCAACTGCTGCCCTGCCTTGCCATATAGTCCGCACCGTATTGGCTCATGCCTGCACCGTGACCGTGACCCCTGGTGGTAACGGTGAATTTTCCGTCGGAATAGTCAATATCAAAGCTGCAGCTTCTGAGTCCGAATTCTTCTCTGAATTTTGAAGCACTGACCTCGGTTGCCCCGAGCCTTACCGACACAACATATCCGCTCTCCGCTTTTGTGAGTTCTCCTACCCATTCCGATGCGTCACGCTCAAGATTGATATCAAACTTTTCAGCGTACTCCCTGAAGTCTTTTTCGGTGAAAACTTCGGTGCCGATATAGTCGGGCGAGAGCTTGTCGCCGGGGCTTTCAACGCTTGTCAGATAAGGAATTTTACTGCCCCAGAGAGTTTCCGCACTCTGCGTCTGCCCCGAGCTTACCGAGTGGTAGACGGCAAGCACCGTTTCGTCATTATAGGTCATATAATATCCGAACACCTCGTCAACGGCGGTTTCAATTTTATTCTCGTATTCTTCAAATCTATCGCCCCATTTTTCTTTGCGTTGCTTTTCGTCGATATATCCCTGATGAATATCGGGGCTGTCGGTGATATCCGCTTCTCCAAGGTATGATTCCTTGTATTTTTGGTTCTGTTCGCCAATCTTCTTTGCATATGTATAGCTTGCAACTGCCTGAGCCATAAGTGCCTGAGTGTGGTAAACAGCGGGCATTTCCGCCGCAACGGAGCCGATAACATATTCACGGAGTTTTATTCTTTCGACATCTCCGCTTGACGAGGACATAACCGCTATGTACTCTTCATTTTCTGCCGGCTGAACGACGGCGGCTTCTCCGGCGGCAGGCTCGGGTGCGCAGAATGCGGCGGCGGGACACAGTAGCAGCGACAGTGAAAGAGCGATGCATACGGCGGTATTCACCTTCATTTTATTCATCCTTTCTTGACTTTTGAGATATATGGTTATATAATAAATTAATTATATATGATGGAAATAGTATTTTTATAGAACGGAGAATGTAATATGTCTACTATCGAATCACGGGTTGAAGAACGTGACATTAAAACTTTATGCGACCAGATTCGCAAATATAACTTCATAGAGCCTTCCGATTACGAAAGATTCAACGTCAAAAGAGGTCTTCGTAATTCCGACGGCACGGGCGTTATGGCAGGCATAACCAATGTTTGTACCGTTGAGGGTTATTTCATAGATGACGGCGAAAAAATACCCAGAGAAGGTCATCTTCTTTTCAGAGGTATTGATATGGAGGATATCGTTAACGGCGTTATTGCGGATGACCGTTTCGGCTTTGAAGAAGTTGTTTATCTTCTTCTCTTCGGTTCTTTGCCCTCAAAAGATCAGCTTGATAATTTCTGCACAATTCTTGCAAAGTGCCGTGAACTGCCCGATGATTTTATCGAAGATATGATTATGAAGGCACCTTCGCCCAATATTATGAACAAGATTTCGAGATCGGTGCTTGCTCTTTATTCATATGATAACAATCCCGATGACACTTCAGTTGAAAATGTTCTGCGTCAGTGCATAAATCTCATTGCCCAGATTCCCGCAATTATGGTTTATGCATATCAGGTAAAGCGCAGACATTATTACAAAAAGAGTATGTATATCCATCAGATGAAGCCTGAGCACAGAACAGCGGAAACCGTGCTCCGCTCCATCAGAGCCAACAAAACATTTACCGATAAGGAAGCAAAACTTCTTGATATCTGCCTTATGCTCCACGCAGAGCACGGCGGCGGTAACAACTCAACATTCACCACAAGAGTACTTACCTCGAGCGGCACCGATACCTACGCATCAACAGCGGCGAGCATCGGCTCTCTCAAGGGACCCAAGCACGGCGGTGCCAACATCAAGGTTACCGAAATGGTTGAGTATATCAAAGAGGGAGTCAGTGATATCACCAACGAAGGTCAGGTTGCCGATTTCCTTACAAAGATTATGAAGAAAGAAGCTGGAGACGGCTCCGGTCTTATCTACGGTATGGGTCACGCCATCTACACACTTTCTGATCCCAGAGCAAAGATTCTCAGACAGAAGGCAGAGGAATTTGCGGTTAACACCGAGTTTGAAGATGAATTCAGACTTCTCAGCCTTATCGAACAGCTTACTCCCGAAATTTTTAACAACAATAAAAAGCAGAAGAAGGCTGCGATGTGTGCGAATGTTGACCTTTATTCCGGGCTCGTTTATAAGATGCTTGATATCCCGCCCGATCTCTTCACTCCCATATTTACCATTGCGCGAATTGCAGGCTGGTCGGCTCACAGAATCGAAGAAATTGTTGCAGGCGGAAAGATTATCAGACCTGCATATAAAAGCAGCGGCGGAAAAAACATTTATGTTCCGATGAACAACAGATAAGAGGTGCCGAAAAATGAAAAACTTATCCGTTAAAAGCGGTTTCGGATTGGGAGCGATTATAGCGGCGGTCGCTGCAATCATTTCTCTTCCCGTAAGAACAGCTCAGTTTTTTACAATTATAGAGAGCGATACGGGATTTTACTCAGAAGTAAACGCAGGTGTTTATATTTTCTACGGCGTTATTGCCGCAGCAATTGTTTTGTCACTTGTTTTCGGATTTGCAAAAAGAAAAAAACTTGATTATTCGCTTGAAGTAACGAAAAGACCAGGCTTCGGTATTCTTTCGTTTACTGCAGCAATCGGTGCTCTTTCGGATGCAGCAAAATGCATAATGGAATTTATGAATGCTGAGCCTGATTCGGAAACTGCTCAGGCGGCGGGGCTTTTGCTTGCGGTTGAGGCTGTGTTTGCGCTTTTTACTGCAATATTCTTTGTTGCAATCGGTGTATCGGCTCTCGGCGGCAAAACCAATGGCTCCGAGTATAAGCTTATTTCCCTTGCTCCCGTTTTATGGAGCATTGTAAGGATTGTTTACAGATTCACACGCACAATCAGTTATATCAGAGTTTCAGAACTTCTTCTCGAAATGCTGATGCTTGTTTTCCTGATTGTTTTCTTTATGGCTTTTGCTCAGGCAAACACAGGCATCAATTCAAAGGGGAACATCTGGAAGGTTGCGGCCTACGGTGTGCCCGCTGTTCTTCTTGCACTTATCTGCTTTGTGCCGAGATTTATAGTTACGGTTTCGGGCAATGCCCATCTTCTTGTTGAGCAGTCACCGATTGAATACTGTGACATTGCGAATGCGGCGTTCATCATATGCACCGTGCTCACAAGAGTTACCGACAAAATATCTTCAGAGGAAAACGCATAATGTTTTTACAGAATGTTTTGACTGCAAGCGAGCAGGTTGCAATTCTCTATGTTCTTGTTGCTGTCGGAGCAATAGCCGACAAAATCGGAATATATACGGAAAAGGTAGCAAAAAGCTGCACCGACCTGCTTTTTTATATCATCACTCCCGCGGTTATTATTCAGAGCTTCTGCACTCTCGAATATAATCCGCAGACCGCCAAGAGCCTTTTTATCGCAATTCTTTGCGGATTTATCCTTCACATTGTGTCGGCGGCGATTTCGTCCCTTGTGTTCAACAAATGCAATAAGGATGAGGCATGCATCTACAAGTATTCCTGCGCATACGGCAACTGCGGTTATATGGCATTGCCCCTTGCCCAGGCGGTGCTCGGTGAAGAAGGTGTTTTCTATTGCTCTGCGGTTATCATTTCGTTCCAGATATTCAGCTTCACCCACGGTATTTACACCATAACAAAGGGAATGGACGGCGAGAAGGTTAAGTTTGACCTCAAAAAGCTTATTGTAAACCCGGGCGTGATTTCGGTTATTGTGGGACTTCCGCTTTTCCTTCTTTCAGTAAAACTTCCCGTAATAATCGATTCTCCTCTTAACTATATTGCAAGCCTCAACACTCCCGTTGCAATGCTGATTTTCGGAACTTACATTGCAAACACCAACTTTAAAAGCATATTTAAAAATTGGCGTATTTTTGCCGTTGCCCTCGTCAAGTTGATTGTTCTTCCGCTCGTGCTTATGGCAGGCTTCAGGCTTGCGGGAATAACAGGCACTCTGCTTGCGGCACTCTCAATTTCAGCAGGTGCACCGACAGCAAATAACACGGTTATGTTTGCCGCAAAGTATGACCGTAACACGGGCCTTGCTTCGCAGACAGTTGCGGTTGTAAGTTTTATCTCAATTATCACCCTGCCCGTGATGATAGCTCTTGCGCAGGCGGTGGGATGATGGATTCGGCAATAAAAAACGCAATGGATAAAATTTCGCCCTTGTGGGGAATATGTTTTTTTGATAAAATAGAAGCGGAGCTTATAGAATGCCGTGCAAAAAGCAGGATTCCCGAAGGCTCACGAACCGTTATTGTTGCCTGTTTCCCTTATCTTCTTGAAGCAGTGAAGTACAAAGACTGTAATATCTCAAAATATGCCGTTGTTTCGGATTATCACGAGGTTGCGCTCAGGCGTCTTGAATCTGCGGCGAATGAGCTTAAAGCTCTTTATCCTGAAAATGAATTTACGGTTTTTGCGGATAATTCGCCGATACCCGAGGTCAGGGCGGCTTGCCTTGCAGGTCTTGGAGTAAGAGGAATGAATTCTCTGCTTATAACGGAAGAATACGGCTCATATGTTTTTATCGGCGAGATAGTGACAAACCTTGAGATTGAATCTTGCGAAGCAGAGATAAAATCCTGCATCCGCTGCGGAAGATGTCTTTCGGAATGCCCCGCATCGGCAATAGGTGAAAACGGCATCAAAAGAGAAAAATGTTTATCTGAAATAACCCAAAAAAAGGGTGAACTTGCTCCCGAAGAGCTTCGGCTTATGAAGGAATGCGGCTGTGTGTGGGGCTGCGATATCTGTCAGGATGTCTGCCCGATGAACAAAAATGCCGCCGCAACGGAAATTGAAGAGTTCCTTTTTTCGCCCGTTGCCCGCGTTGAAGCGGGTTGCAGCCTTGAAGGGCGTGCATATGAATGGCGCGGAAGAAAGGTTATCGAAAGGAATATAGCCATACAGAGTGAAAAGGAGTTTTTGAAATGAAACTTATCGTTGCCATCATCAATAACGATGACTGCCCCAGTGTTCTTAACGGACTTACTCAGAAAGGTTACAGCGCAACCAGACTTTCCACCTCAGGCAGTTTCCTCAGAGCGGGAAACTCAACCCTTATCATCGGCACCGAAGACGAAAAGGTTGACGATGTTATCGAAATCATCAGCGAATTCTCAAGAAAGAGAACTCAGATGGTTACCCCTTCACCCTCATTTATGGCGGAGGGCTTTGTATCCCGTGCGGTTGAAGTAACCGTCGGCGGTGCAACCGTGTTCGTACTTGATGTTGATAAATTCTTGAAGTTATAATTATATGAAAATTGAAGGTTTTGACTTGAACAACAGCGTCGAAAAGTCAATGTTTGCGGCGATTCATTCAAGAAGATTTCCCCACGCCGTTATCATCGAAGGCGGCACAACTGCGGAAAGACTTCTTTTGGGTAAAAAGATTGCCGCCGCTTTGGTGTGTACTTCGGGCGGTGAGGTGCCGTGCGGGGAGTGCTCCGCCTGCAAAAAAGCGGGTGCTGATTCCCATGCGGATATCCTTCTTTATTCCGTTGAGGATAAGCCGAAGGCGTTCAAGGTTGACATTGTCAGAGAGATAAGAAACAAGGCATATATTGTTCCCAACGAAGCCGAGAGAAAGGTGTTTATACTTGAAAACTCCCACACAATGGGCGTTGAGGGTCAGAATGCAATTCTCAAGATTCTTGAAGAACCGCCCTCATATGTGAACTTTATTCTTCTCTGCTCTTCAAAATCGGGATTTCTTCCGACCGTTCTTTCAAGAGCAACGGTTTATGCTCTCGGTCAGACGGCATCTTCCGAAAGCGATTCGGTTGAAAGAAACGGTGTTGTTGAAGCGGCAGGCAATATTGCCGTTGCGGTGACCGCTATTGATGATTTCGAAATAGTTAAAGCGGCGGCGGTTTTTGAAAAGAATCCCAAGCTGCTGCGTGCGGCATTGCCCGTTATTCAGGAAATATTTGCTCAGGCAATGAGAATAAAATATTCAGCCGAAGAGGAGAATTCCGAATTCGGCAGTGTTGCGGCTGAAATCGCTCCGAAACTCAGCCGCCGTTCCCTTCTTGCGCTCATTGAGAACACGGATTCTCTTATGAATGCAATCAAGCTAAATGCTAACCACAATCTAACGGTAACCGCTCTCTGCACAAAACTTCGCAGAGCAGTTACCGACTAAACCCACGGAGGTTAATATGGCAGAAGTTATAGGTGTCCGTTTCAAAGAGGTAGGAAAGGTCTACTATTTTGACCCGGACGGAAAAGAATTGAAAAAAGGCGATTACGTTATCGTTGAAACGGTGCGCGGCGTTGAATGCGGCGAGGTTGCAATGGATAACAGAGAAATATCCGACGAAGAAATCGTTAAGCCTCTCAAGAAGCTTATCAGAATTGCGGATGAAAAAGACCTTGCCAAGGTTAAGGAAAACAAGGCAAAAGAGAAGGATGCTTTTGCGATTTGTCAGAAGAAGATTGATGCTCACGGTCTTGACATGAAACTCGTTGATGTTGAATATACTTTTGACGGCGGCAAAGTGCTCTTCTATTTTACCGCAGACGGCAGAGTCGATTTCCGCGAACTCGTAAAAGACCTTGCAGGTGTTTTCAGAACCCGAATCGAGCTTCGCCAGATAGGTGTGCGTGATGAATCAAAAATGCTCGGCGGTCTCGGAATCTGCGGCAGACCCTTCTGCTGCAGCAGCTTCCTCGGCGAATTTCAGCCCGTTTCAATCAAAATGGCAAAGGAGCAGGGTCTTTCGCTCAATCCCACCAAAATCAGCGGCGCCTGCGGCAGAGTTATGTGCTGCCTCAAATATGAGCAGAATGCCTATGAGTATCTGGTCAACATCACACCCAAGCCCCGTGCTAT
>JAZNRG010000073.1:0-42784 GCA_045590575.1 Acutalibacteraceae bacterium
CAGATATTGTTGAATTCGATGTCAGCTTCCGACCCGACGGCACAGCTGTTATTATTCACGATTCGGCTCCGAAGATGAATCAGGGAGTTCTTCTTGATGAAGCTCTGAAAATTGTTGCGGGCGTTGACAAATGCAGAATAAACCTTGATATCAAATCAACGGCAAATCTTCCCGAGGTTGACAGGCTTGTTAAAAAGCACGGTCTTTTTGAAAGAGTTTTTTACACGGGCGTTTTCGAGGACTGGGTTGATGCCGTAAAGAATTCTTCGGCTATCCCCTATTATCTCAATCATAAAATAACCGCCGAAGAAGCGTGCGATAAGAAAAAAGCTATTGAAATAATCGAAAAAACAAAAAAGCTCGGTGCAATCGGAATAAATTCCCACTATAAAAACGGAACGAAAGATTTTTCTGACATTGCTCATAAAAACGGTCTGCTTGTTTCTCTCTGGACCGTCAACAAAACAGCGGATATGGTCGGTGTCATTGAAGCCACACCCGACAATATTACCACAAAAAAGCCCGATATTTTGAAAAGAATTGCATATAAATAAAAATTCCGTCAGGTCTTGTTTCAAGGTCTGACGGTTTTTTTGCATAAAAAAATGAACAATGAACAATGTTGACAGAATATGATATAAAATAACAATTGGCTCTTGCTTACATTCAAGAAATTATATCATATCCAAAATGTCAAATCGTTCATTATTCATTAATTAATGCCATCCAAAGCGCAAGCGGAAGGCATTCTGGTGCCGGTGACCGGACTTGAACCGGTACGGTGTTGCCACCGAGGGATTTTAAGTCCCTTGCGTCTGCCGATTTCGCCACACCGGCAATTTTCTGACAGTTCGAAAAAGGTGTAATATACCTTGCTTTTCCAAACTAACATTAAATATTATATTTATTTTCATGATTTTGTCAACAACATTTGAAATTTTTACAATTATTTAACTTTTTTCTATTGCCAATTCCGTCTTATCGGTTTAAAATATTATGGTATTTTATTCAGGAGGCATAATGATGAAGTTTTATCCTTTAGACCTTGCTGCATTGATTAAAGAGAGAGATTGGGACGGAATATTTGCTCTCATAATCTCCAAAGCACCTCTTATCATTGCTGCAATTGCAATTATTGTTATCGGTTTTATTATTTCAAATTTAATCGGTAAACTTCTTATTAAAGCTCTTCGTTCAAAGGGTGTTGACCCTTCAATCCATTCGTTTATAAAAACAGTTGTTACTCTGCTGCTTAAATTCATTTTTATTCTTTCAGCACTTTCAACTCTCGGTTTTGATATCAATTCTTTTGTTACTGCACTCGGTGCTGCCGGTATTACCGCAGGTATCGGTCTTCAATCAAGCGTCAGCCAGCTTGCAAGCGGTATTCAGATTCTTGCCAACCATCCGTTTAAAAGCGGCGACTATATTGATGTAGGTACAGTAAGCGGCAAGGTTTATGAGATAAAAATGATGTATACCGTTCTTATAACTGTTGACAACAAAAGAGTTATTATCCCCAATTCATACATAACAACAAATAATATTATCAACTACAACTCCGAAGAAAGACGCAGACTTGACCTTGTTTTTTCAATTTCATATGATGATGATTTTGAAAAAGCAAAGAAAGTTATCCGCGGAGTTGTTCAGAATAACGATAAGATTCTCACAGACCCCGAACCAATTATTGCAGTTAAAGAACACGGTCAGAGCTCTGTAAATATCGCCTGCCTTATCTGGTGTGCAAGTGATGAATACTGGAATACGTATTATTATATGCAGGAAGCGGTCAAACTTGCTTTTGACGAAAGCAATATTTCCATCCCATACGGTCAGCTTGACGTTCATATTACCAAGGAGTGATTTTTTTGACAAACTTTCTTTTGAGTCTGTTTATCAAGGAATATAAACAAGCACGCAAATCAAAAGGTGCAACTTCAATCGATTTTATTCCCGATGAAAAATCAAGACTCAGGCTCGGAGCGTTAAGCGGTGTTGTCGGAATTGTTCTTAACATTATTCTTTCAGTGTTCAAAATGATATTCGGTGTTATAACAAAAAGCATTTCAATCGTTGCAGACGGTGCAAACAATATATTTGATGCCGTATCATCAATCATCAGCCTTATCGGCTTTAAGATTTCAGGCAAGCCCGCAGATGACGAGCATCCATTCGGCCACGGAAGAGTTGAATATATTTCAGCTCTCACCCTTGCTTTTTTTATTCTCATAATGGGCTTTGAACTTATAAAATCATCATTCGACAGATTCGCAAATCCTGAAACGGTTATATTCAGCATCCCGGCGGTCATTGTTCTTGTTTTTTCAATCCTCGCAAAAATCTGGCTTGCTCTTTTCAACAGAAAAATCGGCAAAATGATGAATTCGGTTGCGGTTAACGCAGTTGTAACCGACAGTATCGGCGATATTGCAGCAACAACCTGCTCGCTGATTGCCTTGATTGCCTCAAAATTCACCGATTTCCCCGTTGACGGTGTTATGGGTATCATTGTTGCTCTTATCATCATCTATGCAGGCATCGGAATAATAAGAGAAACACTCGGTCCTCTTCTTGGTGAACCTCCCGAAAAAGAAACCGTCAATGAACTGGTTGGCCTTGTTATGTCATTTGACGGAATAGTCGGCATCCACGACCTTGTTCTTCACAGCTACGGTCATTCAAGAATTTACGGTTCTCTTCATGCGGAAGTTCCTGCAGATGTTGATGTTCTTGAAAGTCACGATATTATTGATAATATTGAACGTGAAATCAAAGAAAAGCTCGGAATGGAGATATCCATTCATATGGATCCGATTATCAACGACGAAAGAACATCTGAACTAAAAAATAAAGTCACGGATATTGTTACAAAAATTTGCAAGGAAGCATCAATCCATGATTTCAGAATGGTTGAAGGAAATACTCACACCAATCTGATTTTTGATACCGTTCTACCACGCAATGTTAAATTTAATGAAGATGAATTTAAAAACGCTGTTGATGAATCCGTGAAAAAAATCGACAGTAAATATTTCACCGTAATCAACATTGACAGAGAGTATGTAATGTAATTTCAGCACAAGGTATTACCAAATATTGTGGTCAACATTACATTCATCAGCAAATTGAACAAAATATTGATAAATATTTCGTTATTTTTTTAAAGTAAAATTCTTATAATATGCTTTTCAATTTCCTAAAAATATTGTAGAATGATGATATAAATAAAACTCGGAGGATATCGTTATGCCTGAATATCAAGATTTCACCACAATACCTGTAGGTCAGCTCGGCATTCTTGCTCTGCCCGGCTGTGAAGAAGTTGCAAAAAAAATTGACAGCTATCTCGTAAAATGGAGAAAAGAGAGAGAAAGCGAGCACAAGATGACTCTCCCGTTTGCCGGCTACGAAAAAGAAAGTTATATCATTAAAGCTGCTTTTCCCAGATTCGGTACAGGCGAGGGTAAATGCGTTATCAACCAGACCGTCAGAGGATATGATGTTTTCATCCTTTGCGATCCTTTTAACTACAGTGTTGAATATAAGATGTACGGACGTTATGTTCCTATGAGCCCTGACGACCACTACGCCAACCTCAAAAGAGCAATCAGTGCAATTGCAGGTAAAGCAAGAAGAATCAATGTAATTATGCCTATGCTCTATGAAGGCAGACAGCACAGAAGAACAAGCAGAGAATCTCTTGACTGTGCGGATATGCTCCGTGAGCTTTGCATCAACTACGGTGTTGAAAATATCATCACCTTTGATGCTCACGACCCCAGAGTTCACAACGCTATTCCTCAGAACGGATTTGAAAATGTTCAGCCGGTATATCAGATGATAAAGGCAATGTGCAAAAATATCCCCGATCTCAATATCGATAACAACCATATGATGGTTATCTCTCCCGACGAAGGCGGTATGGGTCGCTGCATTTATTTTGCAAACGTGCTCGGTCTTGACCTCGGTATGTTCTATAAACGCCGTGACTATTCCGTTATCGTAGACGGCAGAAACCCCATCGTTGCACACGAATTCCTCGGCACCAACATCGAAGGCAAGGATGTTATCATCATCGACGACATGATTTCATCAGGCGACTCAATGATTGAGGTTGCCACAAAGCTCAAGGAACTCAAAGCAAACAGAATCTTTATCTGCTCATCCTTCGGTCTTTTCTGCAACGGTCTTGATACTTTTGACCAGGCATATGCAGACGGACTTATTGATAAGGTTTTCACAACAAACCTCATCTATTCTTCACCCGAACTTCTTTCAAGAGCCTGGTATGTGAGCGTTGATATGTCAAAATACTGCTCATACATCATCGACACTCTCAATCATGATGAATCTATCAGCGGACTTCTTGATCCAAAAGACAGAATCCATAAGCTTCTCGATAAATACGGTTTCGAAAGCCACAAATAAAAATAAACCGCCGAGGCATTTCTTCGGCGGTTTTTTAGCAGGTGATGTTATGCAGAATAAATCTTTGGAATTCAAAAACGGTAAATTCAGAATTATGCAGATTGCCGACACGCAGGAAATCCCCGCAGTTTCTCCCGACACAATAAAGCTGATAAGTACCGCAATTGATGCAGAAAAACCTGACCTTGTTGTTTTCACGGGCGACCAGATAAAAGGCTACTCATCATTTTTCAAGGGAGAAAAGGGCAAAGAAAACGTTATAAGCACCCTAAAAACACTTATAAAACCTCTTGAAGAAAAGGGCGTAAACTTCACGATAACTTTCGGTAACCACGACGGTGAGGCTGCTCTCGACAATAATGAGCAGTTTGAAATATATAAAGAATCACCGATGTTTGTTTATGCAGATGCCGCATCAATTAATGACAAAGGAACATTCTGCCTGAGCATTTCTGATAAATTCCTTGTTTATCTTTTTGACACTCATTCAAAGGCAGAAAACGGAGGATACAGCGGTCTTAACCCCGAGCAGATTGAATGGTACAGAAAGACAAGGGATTCTTTTGAAACTCCCCTTCCCTCGCTTGCATTTCAGCATATACCCACTCCCGAATATTTTGATATCATCAAAAAGGTCAGACGATTCACAAAGGGATGTGTAAGAGCATACGGAAACCATAAAAATGAATTCTACACTCTTGACCCCCGGTCAAGCGGCTTGCGTGATTTTATGCTTGAATCCCCTGCCGCACCCTATACTAACAGCGGCGAAATAGATGCATTCCTCGAAAAAGGTGAAATGCTCGGTCTTTATGTCGGTCACGACCATAACAACAGCTTTGTTGTTAACTATAAAGGCATCGACCTCGGCTATGCCCAGGGTGCAGGCTTTAATGTATACGGTCCCGGATTTAAAAGAGGCGTGCGTGTTTTTGATATAGACGAAAGCGGTAAATACGAAACAAGAACCGTTACATTCGGTGAACTCTGCGGCACTAAAGTCAAAAACAAACCGAAGTTTGCAATTTATTCTTATGTACCCACCAGTGTTTCGCAGGTTACAACAGCAGTAAAAGAGGCGGCAATTGTTGCGGGTGCGGTTTTCGGAGCAGTTAAACTGATAAAAATTTTAAAGAAAAAGTAATATTCAGAATGCCCATAGCAATTATGGGCATTTTTATTTTTGCCGATTACATCAGAGATTCAGCCGTTCACTTCAGAACAGTTGATGAATTATTCTCGCTGCATTATTATACAGTTGAAAGGAGGAGCGGAATGAAATTCAATTTCATAAAAGATAAAAACCGTGAAGAGGTTATTGTCTATGCCAAAGAAAGAACCGAACTGATTGACGAAATCGAACAGCTTGTCAGCGACAATGAAACAGAGCTTATAGGTTATTCGGACAGAGAAGCAATAGTGATTAATCAGAAAGATATTCACTGCTTTATTGCAGAGGATAACAAAGTCTTTGCTCTGACTGAAACCGAAAAGTTCAGAATCAGACAAAAGCTCTATCAAATCGAATCGATTTCAGGCAAGAATTTTATCAGAATCAATCAGTCATGCATTGCCAATATAGGCAAAATAAGAAAATTTGATGCATCCCTCTCGGGTACGCTTCTTGTGATTTTCAAAAACGGTTATACGGATTATGTTGCAAGAAGACGCGTGAGAGAAGTAAAGGAAAGGTTAGGTGTTAAACTGTGAACAGATACTTAAAAAGTTTTTTGCACAGAGGGTTAATATTCGGTGGATTCGGACCGATAATTTGCGGAATTGTTTTTCTTATCCTTCAGCTGATTAATAAAAATTTTTCTCTCGGCGGAAACGAAGTATTTATTGCCATAATCTCAACCTATATTCTTGCATTTATCCATGCGGGGGCAAGTGTATTCAACCAGATTGAGGAATGGTCGGCAGCAAAATCTCTTTTCTGCCATTTGGGCACACTATATGTCACATATATTTCCTGCTACCTGTTAAATTCATGGATACCTTTTGATTTTAAGGTAATTCTCATATTTACCGCAATCTTTGCGGCGGTTTATTTCCTTATATGGTCAATAGTGATTATATCTATAAAAACAGCAAGCAAAAAATTCAATAAATCTCTTAAATAACGCAGAAACTCCCTCGCCAATTCGGTGAGGGAGTCAGCTTTTTTATTCAACTGCTTTGAAATATTTGATAAAGCTTTCGCCATCGTTATTGCGAAGCGAAGTGAATGCAAGACCCGCATTCATGAGAAGTGCTCCTGAATATACTTCATCGGTATCTTCATCAATATAGTATTTGTTGGGGTCAAGACCCTTGAGCTTAATATAGAATGCTCTGTCTGCAGGCTCTCTCATAATAACACTTGTGAGAAGAGCTTCGTTCTTATCTTCGGAAACGAATTCCCATGCTGCTCTGTAGGGATTTTCAAAAGGAGTAACAAGTCTGTAAAGGTCACCGTAATGAATAACATCATAATACTTATGATATTCTTTGACCTGACGTTTTACGATTCGCTTTTCTTCTTCGGTGAACTTATTAGGGTCAAGCTCGTAGCCGAACGAACCCCAAAGAGCGACATTGCCTTTTGTATCATAATCCGTGCGTCTGCAAGCAGAAACATGGGCACCCATAGTTGATGCGGGATAGCAAAGCGATGTGCCGAACTGTATTGTAAGGCGTTCGATGGGGTCGGTATTGTCGCTGGTCCATATCTGCGGTGAAAAATAGAGTGTACCGGGGTCAAAACGTCCGCCGCCGCCCGAGCAGTTTTCGATAAGCATATCGGGGAAAGCCTTGGTCAGCCTGTCCATAACATCATAAGTACCGAGAACAAAGCGATGGAACACTTCCTTCTGTTGTTCTGGTGGAAGAATTGCGGAACCGACCTCGGTAAGATTACGATTGAAATCCCATTTAAGATAATCTATCTTGCAAGAAGAAAGAACCTCGTACATTTCACCGAAAACGTAATCACGAACATCCTGTCTTGAATAGTCAAGCACATACTGATGGCGGCCAATCGATTTTTCACGGTTGGGAACATGGAGACACCATTCAGGGTGAGCACGGTAAAGGTTACTGTCCCTTGAAATCATTTCGGGTTCGTACCAGATGCCAAACTTAATACCCAGAGCATTAATTTTATTAACAAACTCAGCAAGAGTGCCGCCGAGCTTCTCTTCGTTTACCTGCCAGTCGCCGAGACCGCTGCGGTCTGAATTTCTGTCACCGAACCAGCCGTCATCCATAACAAGCATTTCTATGCCTAGCTCTTTTGCTCTCTCCGCAAAGGTAACAAGCTGTTCGCCCGTAAAGTCCATACCCGTTGCTTCCCAGTTATTGATAAGCAAGGGACGTTTGATATCCTTCCACTTGCCTCTGATGAGGTGTTTTCTGTAAAGTCTGTGGAAAATACGGCTCATTTCGCCGATACCGTCAGGTGTGTAAACCATAACAACCTCAGGTGAACTGAAGCTGTCGCCCGCCTTGAGCTGCCAACCGAAGTTTTCGGGATTAATACCCATAACAACTCTTGTGCCCGCATTCTGATTAACTTCCGCTTCAAAAACGAAGTTGCTGCTGTAAACAAGATTAAAGCCGTATGCATTACCGTAATCTTCGGTTGCACCCTTATCAACAAGAGCAGCAAAAGGATTCTGATGATGGCTCGATGAACCTCTCTTGCTCGAAACAAGCTGTCTGCCGTGGGCAAGAGGTCTTCTTTCAAGAGCTCTTTCCTTACCCCATCTTCCGTAAAGAGAAAGCATTTCATAATCATAGGTATGGAAGTCAATGCACGTACTCATTACCTTTTCGATTTCAACTGTTTTATCGGATGCATTAATAATCTTAACGCTTCTTGTCATAGCACCGAGTTTTTCAAAAACGGTATAATAGAGAACAGTCTGAATACCCGTTGTTGAATCCTCGGTCAGCACTTCAAGAGTTTTTGCATCGGAATCATCTTCAACGTAGAGTGCAGGAAGACCCTCAATTGCAGGTTTGCCCGGGTAAATCTTATGGGATACATAGCGCATATCGGTAACGTTGTTGCCGTCTGCATTTCTGATTGCAACAGCAGATGTTCTGAAATCGCCCGCGCCGTTACCCGAATATTCAAAAGGATTGATATCGGGTGAAAAGCGCCAGTCATCAACCTTTATGTTATTGGGGCTGAACGATGCAAAACCGCCCGTGTAGCGGAATTCGGAAAGATTATAGTCGGGAATCTTTGCACCGTAATAAAGATGAACAAGATAATTTTGTTCATATATTTCAAAAACATAGCTTGAAGTTGCCGTATCCAACTTGAATATCTTTTTTTCGCTGTCAAAAATAATCGGCATATCAGTTCTCCTTAATCATATTGTTAATCTTTTCCCTGGTTTCAAGAAGCCATTCAGCCTCACGGGGATACTCAAAAAAAGTGAGCGGCTTGATATCTTTTTCTATAAATTCAATCACCCTGTCTCTGCCTATTCTGCTTTCAAGAAGCTGAAGCGCCGCCATATCCTGAAAACCGTCATATAAAACTTTAAGGCGTAAAGATTCAAGCGTTGAACCGTCTTTTGCAGGATAAACCATAAAAGAATCGCCCGAAGGGAAACCGCCACCCGCATCTGTTACCTTATACGGGTCAACGGGAGCAATGGAGTACTGGAGATTATAGAAATTATAACCCCAATGTAAAAAGCCTTTGATACCATATTTATAAAGAAGCGTGCCTATAGCTCTGTTTCTCTGAGAAGGCATTGACATAAATCGATTGGGAACATATTTGTTGCCCTGGCCACAGCAGTAATATGTCCAGAGTTCGGGAACATTGCCAACGAATTTTTCTATATGATCTTCTGAGGGAATAGGCTGTTTAACCGCACCCTTTCCGTAGAATTCATAGTCCGAAAGAGCATCTATAACTCTGAATCCCGGAAAAATCTCATTGATAAGTTTTGCTCTTTTTAAGTATATTTTAAGATGCTCATCTGAAGGCTCGTCGGAGATATGGAAAAGGCATTTTTCTCTTATTCCTTCACTGTCAATAACCTTAATAAATGACTTGGCAAACTGACGGAGGAAATCGTCATACTCTTTGCTTGATGTTCTTGTTTTCCAGCCGAAAATCTTCTTTTCTCTGCCCTTACGGTCAGTTGCAACAATTTTAGGAGCATGTTTTGCACCCCACTGAGTAAAGAGATGGCTTATTTCAAAATACTCTATTCCGCACTCACGGCACATTGCAACCCATTTTCTGAAATCGGTAAAATTAAAACTGTATTTTCCGCCTCTACGACGAACCTTAACAAGCTGAACGGTCTTTCTTTCGCCGCCGACTTTGGTATCGAGAGGAGGCGTAAAAACAGGAGTAAGAATACAGTTCATTCCGTGGTCGACAGCTGTTTTCACGAAATTTCTGCAGATGCGCCAGAACTCATCCGAAAACGGTTCAATATTGTAATAGTTACAAAGACAATCGCAATGGAACCAATTCGTATAGATAAGACTCTGCTTCGGAAGTTCGGCATCAACAACAGAGATTTTAACTTTTGATTCGACAGTTTCTCCGTTTGCGGTGAGTTTAACGTTTAAATCGCTGTCACCAATCTCACCGGCGGGTGAAACCTCAAGCCAGATGCTGTACCACTTGCCTTTTTCGGCTTTAATTTTATCTTTGAGAGGCTCAAGAACATCGGGATAATCGCCCGAATCTTTGCGAAGATAAAAATCATCCGCATCATCATAAGCCGCATTTCCTACAGGAACGGTTTTAACCAGAAACATCTTTGTTTTTGAAGCAAGTTTACCGGTAAGTTCAACAGAAACTTCAGCATCCTTTTCACATAAGAACGCCGCCTGAAATGAAGTGCGTTCATTTTTAAGCATTGAAAAATATTTATATTCTGCCGCTGCAGGTTTTTCGTCATAAAAAACCTTTTCAAGAGAACTCAATATCAAAAGCTCCATAAAAATACTCCGTATAATTTTATTATTTTTGACTCATTACCTTATCTTTGGCAACTGTTTTATCAACTGCAGCTATAACGGCATTTTCAAAACCGTTTTCTTTCAGCGCGCCCACGCCTTCGATGGTTGTGCCACCGGGTGAACAAACATTTCTGACAAGCTCACTTACCGCCTTATCGCTTTCAAGAAGCATCTTTGCGCTGCCGAGAAGCATTTGTGCGGCAATATCCTGCGCTGTTTTTGCAGGCAAACCGTGTTTTACTCCTGCCAACGCAAGGGCATCTGCAAAAATATATGCAAACGCAGGAGCAGAGCCCGCGATTGCAGTGAATGCAGAGAAATCTTTTTCTTCAATTAAAACTGCTTTTCCGAAACAAGAGCAAAAATCAAGAGCAAACTTTTTATCTGCATAACAAACATTTGGGGAACCGCAAACTGCAGTCATTGATTCACCAACTGCCGCATTTATATTTGGCATTATACGAATCACTTTTGCATCATATCCGAAATATGTTATTATTTTTGTTGTATCCGTACCTGCAGCAGTTGAAATAATAAGAGGATTATTTTTCTTTGCATCATCTTTTACAGATACGGCAAGAACCTCAAAATCCTTGGGTTTAACAGCAATAACAACGGATTCACATTCCGAAACAACCTGACTGGCAGATTCGGCTATACAAACCGAAAGTTCTTCTTTAAGCTCACAGAGTTTGTCCTTATTCAAATCATAAATAAGAATCTCGGAGGGCAAGGTGTTTTCAGAAGCAACAACACCACGGAGGATAGCGCTTGCAAGATTTCCCGTGCCGATAAAACCTAATTTCATTGGAATATCTCCTTTTAAGTTATAAAGCGCAAAGCTCTCGCTCTGCGCTTTTGATTTTTAAAGGTCTGATGTGCAGTTGGGGCACTTTGTTGCGCCGATTGCAATTTCGCTCTTACAGTAGGGGCATTCCTTTGTTGTGGGAGCCGCGGGTGCTGCATCTTCGGTCTTCTTTGACTTTTCTGCAACTGCATTGATGCCCTTAACAAGAAGGAATACAACGAATGCCATAATAAGGAAGTTAAGAATTGCGCTGATGAAGTTGCCGTAGTTGAGAGTTGCAGCGCCTGCTTCCTGAGCAGCTGCAAGAGTTGCATACTCGCCGCCGTCAAGAGCGATGAAAAGATCTGCGAAGTTAATGCCCTTTGTTGCAAGACTGATAACAGGCATTACAACATCGTCAACAAGCGATTTTACGATTGCCTGAAAAGCACCGCCGACGATAACGCCGACTGCAAGGTCAATAACATTACCTCTCATAATGAATTTTTTGAATTCGCCGAAAAATCCGTTTCCTTTTGCCATAATATTACCTCCGATTTTTATTGTCTAATACAATTTAACAAAAAATTTAAAAAAGGTCAACACCTTCGAGATTAAAATTTGGTATAAATTCTTCTGTTGATGATTCTTTGCTCTGAAAACAGCAGTTTTCGAACCCGAGTGCAAGGATTTTTTCTTTAACTATCTTATATTCCTTTGACGACAGCTTTCTGTTAATCGGCGGCATATCCACAGCTTTTCCGAACGGAGTATATTGCCTCATAACACTGATATATGTTTCGGGCGGAAGATTCTCTCTGACCCAACCGAAAACCTTGACTGCCTGTGATATATTCCCGGGCAGAACCATATGTCTGATTGCAACACCTTTTTTTGCAATTCCGTTTTCATCAAGCTCAAGATTTCCTGCCTGACGATACATTTCCAGAACGGCAGTAGAAGCATATTCAAAATAATCTTCCGCACCCGAATATTTAAGGGCGGGAGCAGAATCAAAATATTTGATATCCGGAAGATAAATATCAACAAGACCTTCGAGAATTTTTAAAGTATCTGCTTTTTCATAGCCAGACGAGTTCCAGACTACAGGCACAGGAGAATCATATTTCTCAAGCACCTTTGCAATCACAGATGAGTAGTGTGTCGGAGTAACAAGGTTCAGATTATGAACGCCTTTTTCAATCAGCAAATCAAAAATCCTCATCAATTCGGTTTCCGTAACATCTTTACCGAAAGCGGCGTGGCTCACCTCATAATTCTGACAGTACACACAACCCAGACTGCATCCCGAAAAGAACACGGTACCCGAGCCGTTTGTTCCGCTGATAAACGGTTCTTCCCAATAATGAGGTGCCGCTCTTGCTATTCTTAGTTTATTTTCGGAATTGCACAAACCTTTGACCGTTGAACGGTCAATGCTGCATTCACGCGGACAAATTGAACATTTCACAAATAAATTCTCCAAATCATTTGAGTTAATATTATTATATTATTTATATAAATAAAAACAAGTATTGCATTAATATAAAAAATAATGTATAATTAAATGAATTATGCAACAGAGGTGATATAATGCTTCTTACAATTGATATAGGAAACACTAACATTACCATCGGTGTTTACAACGGTGACAGCCTCGTTTTTGTTTCAAGGGTTGCAACGGACCGTTCAAAAACTCCCGACCAATACGCAATTGAATTCAAGCACATCTTTTTGTTATATAACACACCTTACAACAGCTTCGAGGGGGCGGCAATCAGCAGCGTTGTGCCCGAGCTTTCGGTCACAATCAGCGAATCGGTTGAAAAAGTAACCGGTTGTAAGCCCATACTTCTCGGTCCAGGAATCAAAACAGGGATGAATATACTTATTGACAATCCCGCTCAACTCGGTGCCGACCTCCTTGCCGGCGGTGTCGGCGCGGCGGCTCTTTATCCGCTCCCCTGCCTTGTTATTGACCTGGGTACGGCAAGTAAAATAAGCGTAATAGATAAAAACGGTGCATTCTGCGGATGCACAATTGCTCCCGGTATCGGTATTTCGCTTGACGCACTTTCCGCAAGAACATCTCAGCTTCCAAGCATAAGCCTCAAAACTCCCGCAAAGGCAATCGGTAAAAACACAATTGATTCAATGCAGTCGGGAACTGTTTTCGGATATGCTTCAATGATTGACGGTATGTGCGAAAAGCTCGAAGAGGAACTCGGAGAAAAAATAAAAACAACCGTTGCAACGGGAGGTCTGGCAAAGGACCTTATCAAGAGTTGTAAACGCGATATAATCTATAACGGAGATTTGATTCACTACGGTTTAAAGGTTCTTTATGAAAAGAACAGAAAGTAATTAATTCGTCAAATTTTGCGTTGCATCCCTGAACTTATCGGAAACGCATCCGTTAAATGTGGGAGCAGCAGCAAGGAGGAATATATTATGTCAAAATCCGCAAAAACCGCGCGTATACTGCGCCTGACCCAGCTGTCCGTGCTTGTGGCTCTGCTGTTGATCTTCGGCTTCACAAACATCGGATACATCAAAATCGGCGTTATCGAAATAACGCTCAACATCATACCCGTTGCCATCGGTGCAATTGTACTCGGACCTTCTGCCGGGGCAATATGCGGAACGGTATTCGGACTTACCAGCTTCTGGCAAGCCATATCGGGAATGAGCGCATTCGGTGCTATGCTTGTTAATGTAAGCCCCGTTCTTACTTTTATTCTTTGTTTCGTGCCGAGAATACTTGAAGGTTATCTCACGGGACTAATTTTCAAGGGACTTTCAAAGGTTTCAAAAAACAATTCTTTGCCCTGCGCAGTTTCGGGACTTGCCTGCCCCGTACTCAACACACTGATGTTTGTTGGCCTGTTTATCCTTCTTTTCGGTAAAACAGACGTTTTCGCTTCACTTTACGGTCAGTCCGCCGCATCAAACATAATTGCTTTCTTTGCTTGGTTTGTCGGACTAAACGGCGTTGTTGAGGCTATCGCAGGATTTGTTATTGCAACGGCAATTTCCAAAGCACTTCTTACCGCTAACAAAAGACTATAATCAGAGATAAAGGTGATACCATGCCCATCAAAATAGCTAATGAGCTCCCCGCACATCATGCTCTTGAATCCGAAAACGTGTTTGTTATGACTGAGGACAGAGCGATGAAGCAGGATATAAGACCTCTAAATATTCTGATACTCAATCTTATGCCCACAAAAATTGAAACGGAAACTCAGCTTCTCAGACTGCTGAGCAACTCCCCGCTTCAGGTTGAGATTGAACTTCTTCAGGTCAAATCCCACAAATCAAAAAACACTTCGCAAGAGCATATGCTCAAATTTTATAAGACCTTTGATGAAATCTGTCATAAAAAATATGACGGTCTTATTGTCACGGGTGCCCCTGTTGAAAACCTCGAGTTTGAGCAGGTTGATTATTGGGATGAGCTTTGCGGCATTTTTGAATGGAGCAAGAAAAATGTTTACTCCACCTTCCATATCTGCTGGGGTGCTCAGGCGGCTCTTTATTATCATTACGGTGTGCCGAAATATCCGCTTGAAGAAAAGCTCTTCGGCGTATTCCCTCACAAATGCCTTGATAATTATCACCCACTGATGAGAGGAATTGACGAGGAATTCTTTGTTCCGCACTCAAGACATACGGAAAACAGAAGAAGCGATATAGCACTGGTCAAGGACCTGCAGATTCTTTCTTATTCCGAGCTTGCAGGTGTTCACCTTGTTTCAGATATGGACTGCAGAAACTTCTTTGCAACGGGTCATTCGGAATACGACAGAGAAACTCTTGCAAAAGAATACTTCAGAGATGTCAACAAGGGTCTTCCGATAAAGGTTCCTTATAACTATTTCCCCAAAGATGACCCGTCAATGATGCCTAAGATGAATTGGAGAGGAACCGCAAATCTTCTCTTCACCAACTGGCTCAATTATTTTGTTTACCAGAAAACTCCCTACGATTTAAGTACACTATAAATTAAAAGGCGGGATGTCTTCATCCCGCCTCACCATTAAAGGATATTAAATTTACTGAACAAAATCAAAAACACAACTGCAGCATGAAGAGCAATCTCAAGCGGCAGACCAACCATAAATTTCATATGCTTAGTTTTATGTCTGATACCTTGCATCGTAATATACATAGCAAGCGCACCGCCGAAAAGACCGACGGTCATCAGAGTTGCTTCGGGAATTCTCCACGCCCCTTTCTTTGCCGCAGACTTATCTATAAGTGTCATCACAACCGCAGCTAAAGAAATCGCAACAAAATAAACAATTAACAAATTTACAAACCACGGCATTAATATCAGCCTTTCTTAATATACTTTGTTGACAAACTATCGAAAGGATATTTATATGAAAAGATTCATTCCTTTCCTGATAATTATAATGCTACTGACATCATCATGTCAACAAGTCAATCATAATTCAGAATATAAAGTTTCCGAAATGCGCGGAATATGGATTTCCTGCTATGACCATATTTCTGCGGAAGGTAAAACCGAATCGGAATACAAATCGGAAACAGATAAGATGTTCCGTAACATTGCCGACTGTGGACTGAACACAGCGTTTATACATTTACGCGCTTTCTCGGATTCTTTTTATAAATCGGATATATTTCCGTATTCCTCATATATTGCAGGCGAGCAGGGAAACGATCTTTCGTTTGACCCGTTTGAAATCATGCTGCAAAGTGCAGAAGAAAACGGAATATCCGTTCACGGATGGATTAATCCCTTCCGTGTTTCAACAAATCCCGACCCCGCACTTCTCAATAACAATAACCCCGCAAAAATGATTCTTGAATCGGGTAACTCCGACGGAGAAATCATAATTATTGAAAACGGCATTTATTATAATCCGTCGTGCATATCAAACCACAAGCTGGTTATCGACGGTGTCAGAGAGATTCTTAAAAAATACGATATCAGCGGAATTCATATTGACGATTACTTTTATCCTTCCACCGACGAATCCGTTGACGGTTTTCAATATGAGCAATACATAAAATCGGGCGGCACACTCCCTCTTGATGAATGGAGGACTGCCAATGTTAATGCATTTGTATCGGGGCTTTACAATGCAGTCAAATCATACGGTGAAGAAATTACATTCAGCATAAGTCCCTCTGCTGATATAAATAAAAACAGAAACGAACTTTATGCAGACTGCGAACTGTGGCTCAAAGAAAAAGGATACGCAGATTTGATTATACCGCAGGTTTATTTCGGATTTGAACACAGTAAGTTTGCATTTAATGATTTGATAGATAAGTGGAGTTCTTTTGAGAGGAATTCCAACGTCGACCTCGCTTGCGGAATTGCAGCGTATAAATGCGCTTTTGAGGATGAATATGCAGGCACGGGAGTCAACGAATGGCTGAATCAGAACGATATTCTTGCCCGTCAGGTTTCTGCGATTAAAAGCAGTTCCGACTACAGCGGGTTTGTTGTTTTTTCTTATTCCGATCTTGAAAGAGGAACGGCAACCGAAGAAATCGACAATCTCAGAAAAATCTTATTCACGGAGAACTGATAATGAAGAAAAACAAAGTACTGACAGGAGCAATAATCGGCATTGCGGTTGTTATTATCGGAATTATAGCAGCTATGTTTGCAACCGGTAAATTCAATTCGCTCAAATCTGCGTTTGAAAGCGAAACAACATCTGTTATGTCTGAAGAAACAACTCAGCCTGCATTTCTTCAGAATCCGGGAAGGCCCAAAAGTATCTGCCCCGATTCAATCGTTGCGTCTGTATACAATAATTACAGCGAATCAAGTGCGCAGGAAATAGCACGCTTTGGTGAACTCGGAATGAACACCGTTATTTTTGAATTAACAGAAAGCAACGCCGATAAGGTTTCCTCTCTTTTTGAATCAGCAAAAGCAAGCGGTCTTTATCACGGAGTCATCGCCGATGTTTCGGTAAAGTCGGATTATGTTACCGAGTTTGCGGAAAGCTTCAATTTTGACTTCATCATACTTTCAGGTTGCGATGAAACAGTTGCGACTTTTGAAGAAAGCATATCAACTGTCTGCGACAAGATAAAAACAGTTGACCCGGCAATGTCTGTCGGTATAAAACCCACCATTTCATCCAAGGTTTCGGATTCATTGACTAACCTTACCGCATCGGGAAAAGCAGACTTTATCTATCTTTGCCACGAAGCCGGCAAAGAGTCTGCATTCGAGACAGCTCAGACATTATGGAATGAAGAATCAAGTGTTCTCTGGCTCAGCCACGATTTGAGCGGTATTAATAATTTTTCAACGGAAAAAGCTGCCGAAACAATCGATATGATCGGAATTTCAGCAGATATGTCGCTCTGTAAAGGTCTTGCGTTTGTTCCCTATTCAGAGATTTTCTCCGCCAAGGGAACCTCAGCCGAAATTGTGCTCAATTATATCCAAAAGCGTGATACATATCTTCTTGACAAAGAATTCACAATCACAAGTCATAAAAAAACAGATATAACCGTTGAACAGTCCAAAATCACTTTCAGAGGGACAAGCAGCCCTGCTTTTGACCTTCTCTGCAACGGTCAGAAACTGACTGTTGCAAAGACAGGTGATTTCTCTGTTGACTGCGAACTCACGCCCGGCACCAATAAAATCAAGTTTGAGCATAAGGGTAAAACATACAACTACACCGTAACATACAAAATCAAGCTTCTTAAATCGGTTACTCCCCAAGAAGATATGACTGTGCCCGGTGGTATGGAAATTGAATTCAAGGCTATTGCTCTGAAAAAAGCCGATGTTTCCATAACGGTAAACGGTAAAACTTATAAAATGAAGCAAGTCAGCTCCGACTCGGACGATGAAAATGCACCCGATACCGAATCGGATTTCACAACCTTCAGCGCAACCGTCACCGCTCCCGAAAGCACAGACTCTGCACAAAAGCTCGGCAAGTTCAAGGTTACCGCAAAATACAGCGGACTTACAGAAAGCAAAAACGGTGCCAATGTAACAGTTAAAGCGAAGGAGCTTCCTCCGCCCCCGCCGCCCACTACCGCGGCACCCACAACAACCGAGATTCAGACCACTGTTGCCGAAGCAACAACGGTAGCTGTCGGCGGAACGGAATCAAATGAGGAATCGTCTCTTTCCGGAATCGTGACTTCAACGGATTCACAAACACCCTCTGAGTCAACAAGCGAAGAACTTCCCGTCATATCGGGCGACAGACTTGAAAAATATGTTTACACCAAGGATTACGGCCTCGGAACCGCTCAGATCTGCGAAATCATCGATGAATATGTTGAAGCATATCCGGGCAACACAACAAGTACCCGTTCTATCCCTGACTGTTCGCCGCTTCTCAAAGGAACTGTTGATTATGTCAAAGACTCAACAACCCTCGACGGTGACAGGTATTACATTCTCGCATCGGGAGTAAAAGTTCCTCTTGACAGAACAGAGCGTCTTGCATCGGGTCAGAACGGTTCAATAACACATCTCAGCGTTAAATCCGGATACCGCATGCCTCAGAATTCAATCAATGTAGTTTACAGCGGCACTCTGAATAACAAAACCGTAATCAAGCTTGATATGAACAGACCCGTTGCATTCAACGCAAAAATCCTCGGTCAATCATATTCCGACTATGACGGAAGACCCGTAAGAGTATCCTCTCTTACTTGCAACGCTCTTCAGTTCACTTTCAGCGACACTGTCAAAGCCGAAGGCAACATCACCGTTTCAAACGCTCTTTGCACGGGCGGTAAATGGACCGCAGATACCGCAAATTCAACAGTAACACTCACTCTTGAACTTGCAAACAGCGGTAAGTTCTACGGCTTCCATTATGAATATGACAAAGACGGCTATCTCGTTATATCGATGAATCATAAGCCTTCTTCGCTTCAGGGATATACCATTATGCTTGACCCCGGCCACGGCGGAGTAGACAGCGGCGCGGTCTGTGCAGTATCGTCAATGAGCTACGGATATGAAAAGCAGATTAACCTTTCAATCGCAACAAAGGTTAAAGAGCTTCTTGAAGCAGAAGGTGCAAAAGTAATTATGACGAGAACAACCGATAAGTGGGTATGTTATGCCGACAGAAACGCAGCTGTCCGCAATCAGAATCCCGATATGTTCATTGCAATCCACTGCGATTCAAGCACATCGGCATCTGCTTACGGCACATCCGCTTACTATTACAGAGCATATTCACAGCCGCTTGCAAAAGCAATTCACGAAAGCATTGTCAATGCTTATAAAACAAATATTTACACAGATAAATCGGAATCTTTCAAGAGCAAGGTGAGCAGGGCTTCGGATTTCTACGCCTTCCGTGTAACCCGTGTTGAAGAATGCCCCGCAATTCTCATTGAATACGGCTTTGTTTCAAATGTTGCCGAATGTCAGGTTCTTCAGACAGCCAAAAACCGAGATATCCTTGCCTCTGCAACGGTTGACGGCATCAAGAAATATGTCAGCGCAAGCTGAAATATTCTCTGAGTCTGTCTGTAACAAAGAATGCGGGAATGCTGATAAAAAACCACCCTACCGTAAATCTCGGGCATATCTGGCCGAGGATATTGAACGGTCTGTCTGAATAATCCCATACATTCCATCCGAGACCTCGGTTTACAATCATACCTATGGTAAATTCAATTGCGGTTATCACAATGGCACCCACAAGGCATCTGCTGAGCAGTCCGAGATTGGTTCTGGCACCGATAAAATAAAATATAACCATTACTAATCCGCCTGCTATTGCCATTGTCCAATGGGTATATCCTCTGACTATAACTTCAATCAGTCCGTATATAACCGCTCCGAGCGCAAAACTCATTAAATAAGCTTTCAGACTTTCCATATCAATCACCTGAATTATATTTGACAAAAGAGGTGCTTTTATGCGGCAGATGACCGCTTTGGTAAAACCTTCATCTTCGCTTTGCAATCTTAGCTGCAGTTATTGTTTTTACTGCGACGAAGCCAAAGGAAGAGAAAAGAATATTGAATCGCTGATGAAAATTGAAACCGCCGAAAATCTTATAACCAAAATGTTTGATTTTTGCGGAGACGATTCCGCTTTGACTTTTATGTTTCAGGGCGGCGAGCCTCTTCTTGCAGGTCATGAATTCTTTGAAAAGTTCATTGAAATCGCAGAAAACAAAAGAACGCAAGGAAGCATTATAAACTATACTTTGCAGACAAACGGCACACTTATCGATGAGGAATACTGCAGAATTTTCAAGGATAATAACTTCCTTATCGGTGTTTCGCTTGACGGCAAAAAAGCTCTCCACGACAGCCTGCGTGATTATTCTTTTGATAAAACAATGTCAGGTATTGAACTGCTTAAAAAGCATTCGGTTGACTTCAATATTCTCTCTGTTATCACAGCCGAGTCAGATGCCTATGAGCTTTTTGATTTCTATATTGAAAACGGATTCAGAGATGTTCAGCCAATATACTGTCTTGACCCGTTAATCGGTGAAAAAGCAGATTACAGTCTTACCGCTAAACAGCTTGCCAGATTCAAAAAAAGACTTTTCAACCGTTGGTTTACCGAAGTTTCAAAGGGCAACCATTTCTATGTCCGTGATTTCGATAATCTGCTTTCGCTATTGACAAAAGGCAAGGCTGAACAATGCGGTGCAAGCGGCAGATGCAACGCTCAGCTTGTTGTTGAAGCAGACGGTACCTGTTATCCCTGCGATTTCTACTGTCTTGATGAATTTGAATGTCTGAATATCAATGAAGCAGATATCAATGATATACTTAACTGTGACGGACTAAGAAAATTCTTTGAATTTGATGAGCCGAAAAACAGCCTTTGCCCCTCCTGCCACGTCAAGGCAATCTGTGGCGGTGGATGCAAACGATACAGAAACCTTTATAATCAGCTTGAAGGCTATTGCCCTCAGATGGATTTTATTATGCACGCTATTCAGAAGCTTCGTGAAATATAAAGGAGAATTAATATGAATAAGCCGAACATCATATTCTATTTTTCAGATCAGCAAAGAGCAGATTCCGCAGGTTGCTACGGTCAGAAGTTGCCAGTTACTCCGAATCTTGATGCCGTTGCGGAAGAAGGCACGCTTTTTGAAAATGCATTTTCCTGCCAGCCGGTTTGCGGACCGATGAGAGCTTGCCTGCAGAGCGGAGTTTATGCAACTCAGATCGGTTGCTACAGAAATGATATTGCTCTGCCGACAGATACCAAAGGTATTGCTCACTATCTTACCGAGGCGGGATATGACACCGCATATATCGGCAAATGGCACCTTGCATCGGATAAAGAGCACCGACTTGCAACAAAACCGACTCCCAAAGAGCGCAGGGGCGGTTACGATTATTGGAGAGCATCGGATGTTCTTGAATTCACTTCTCACGGCTACAACGGCTATGTGTTTGACGAAAACAATAACCGCCTTGTTTTTAAAGGCTACAGAGCTGACAGAATCAATGACTATGCTATTGAATACATAAAAAAAGAACACACCAAGCCCTTCTTTATGTTTATATCGCAGCTTGAGCCTCATCATCAGAACGACAGGCTGCGTTTCGAATCTCCCAAAGGTCTCAAGAATAAATTCAGAAATTATGATATTCCCGGTGACCTCAAAGGTACACTCGGCGACTGGAGAATTCAGATGCCCTCATATCTCGCCTGCTGCAACAGAGTTGACTATAACTTCGGAAAGCTGATTCAGACTCTTAAGGACGAAGGCATCTACGATAACACGGTTATCATTTATACCTCGGACCACGGATGCCATTTCAGAACAAGAAATATGGAATATAAGCGTTCCTGTCATGAAAACAGCATAAGAGTTCCCCTTGTTATCACGGGCGGAGCATTCAGAAACGGCGGTAAAGTAAGTGACCTTGTTTCACTCATAGACCTTCCCGCAACCGTTCTTGACATTGCGGGAGTTCAGGTTCCCGAGCATTTTATGGGCAAGAGTCTGACCGATAAAAAGGGTCACGAAAGCGTATTTATGCAGATTTCCGAAAGTCAGATAGGACGGGCTGTCAGAACCGATAAATGGAAATACAGTATTTCAGCAAAAAATGAGGACAAACCTTTTTCCGATGAATATACCGAGGATTTCCTCTACGACCTTGAAAAAGACCCTTATGAGAGAAACAATCTTATATCCCTTTCTGAATACAAAGATATCAAAAACGAACTCAGAGCAATTCTTGTTGAATATATGAAAAAAGCAAACGAGCCGGAATTTAAAATCAATGTAAAAGAGGATTAAAATGGACCGCAAATGCATTACACCCCAACGCCTGCTTGACCACGAAGGACGCCTTCTTGAACCGAGCTGGGCAACAAAACTTATGTTTGAATATTGCACTCTTGATATCAAAGCAAGCAAGTTGAGAATCAAGGAATGGGATTACTATGTTGTTACCGACAACAACGGCTATGCTTTTTCAACCGTTATTGCCGACAACAGATATATGGGTCTTGCCAACTGCTCTTTTTTCGACTTCAACGAAGGCAAGAAATACGGATTTCTCACTCCGCTGATTCTTCCTATGGGTAATCTACACATGCCCAAAGACAGCTCAAAAGGCGATATTTTCAAGAGAACAAAATACAGCAGCATTGCTTATATTCACGAAAACGGTGGCAGACACATTATGGGCAAATATAAAGAATGCGCCATTCACGGTGAAATTGAATTTGATATCCTCTTTGAGCAAAACAAAAACGACGATACAATGGTTATCGCAACTCCTTGGGAAGAGGATAAAACCGCCTTCTACTATAATCAGAAAATCAACTGTATGCCTGCAACGGGATATGTGAAATTCGGCGGAAAAACATTCGAGTTCACTCCCGAGAAGAATTTCGGCACTCTTGATTGGGGCAGAGGTGTATGGACCTATGACAACACCTGGTATTGGGGCTCAGGCAACGGATTTATCAACGGCAAACGTTTCGGCTTCAATATCGGCTACGGCTTCGGAAACACAACTGCCGCTTCCGAAAATATGATTTTCTATGACGGAAAATGCCATAAGCTTGACAGAATCCGCTTTGATATTCCCGAAAACATCAGACAGCCGTGGAAGATTATAAGCTCCGACGGCAGATTCGATATGGATTTCTATCCCGTATTCGATAACCATCAGAGCATGAGTGCAATTTTTATCAGCCAGAAATCTAATCAGGTTTTCGGCAAGATGTACGGAAAAGCTATTCTTGACGACGGCACCGCACTCGACATAAACGGACTTACTTGTTTCTGTGAAAGAGTGAGAAACAGATATTAAAGCAAAAGCAGCGGACCGCTTTATTGCAGTCCGCTGTTCTGTTTATAATCTTTAAAATGGTACCGCTTCTCGGTGAGAAACAACATAGGAGCTGAGCTTTGCTCCTTCAAGACCTGCCTTTTCTATATCACCGCTTCTGAAATATTCGCACAAAAAAGCCGCCGAGTAGCTGTCACCAGCTCCCACGGTTGAAACAACTTCGGCCTCAACGCAAGGTATATCATAAAATGTATTTTCGCTTCTGTCATAAATCAATGAACCGCTTTCACCTTTTGTATACAAAACAATCCGTATATTCGGATATACTTCACAAATGTTTCTGACAGTTTCTTTTTCGTCTGCACTTCTGTTATATAAACCGAAATTCCCGAGAAGCGGTTCTTCTTCACTACTAAGCTTCAGAATTGTTGCGTTTTCAAGGCAGTTTATGCAGGAGTCTTTATCATAACATCCCGAGCGAAGATTAATATCGCAAAATATCTCTTTGAATGTGCATTTTTTAAGGATAATTCTAATTTCATCATGAAGCTGCAAATCTCTTTGAATAAGAGTACCGAAAGCAAAGACATCGGGATTAAAACGGTTGATACCGTTTATCAGTTCACCAGTAATCTTTGTGTTGAAATATGCGGCATCAAATTTGATTTCATAAGTCGGAATACCGTTATCAAGGGTAACAACACACATTCCTGTCGGAGAATAATTCTTCTGAACAAATGATGTTTCAACTCCAAATGATGAAAGGCAATTCAAAGCGCGGTCACCGAGCTCATCATTGCCGACTGCAGATATGAGTGCGGCTTCCGCTCCGAGTGCGGCACAATGGGCGCAGAAATTCAGCGGCGCACCGCCGATTTCGGCTTCGCCGTTAAAAACATCAAAGATTATTTCTCCCAACGCAATAATTTTCATAATATCACCGTTTAAATTATAATCTGTTAAATAACTCAAGTCAAATTATTTAATATTGATAAATAAAATTTTCTATGTTATTATTATGAGGTAATAAATTTCGGAGGTAAACTATGCTCTCTTCATTTCTTAATGCAAATCTTCATCCGAGCCTTCTCGGAATTCTGATTCTTCTTTTTTCCGTTGGTCTTTGTGCACTTCTTCTTGCTCTTTTCAAAGATAAGCTCCCCCGTGACCAGGGCAGAGAATTCGCATTCAACGGCAAGCTTTCCGCAGGCAAGGTAAGAGGTGCAGGCATTATTTTTGTTATCTCATTCATCATTGCAGCTCTTCTTTTTGTTCCTGTTTCGCTTGAGTACATATTATACTACGTCCTTCTTTTCTTCGGAATGCTTTCGGGTTATCTTGATGACAAATCCGAAAAGCCCTGGAGTGAATACAAAAAAGGCGCTATTGACCTTGTTATTTCGGCACTCACCGCCGCAAATTTCATTTACTTCAACCCTGAACTTCTCAGCATAAGACTTTTAGGTTCAATTGATATTCATCCGATAGTTTTCGGTGTTATAGCAACCGTTCTTGTATGGATGCTTATCAACGCAACAAACTGCTCAGACGGCATCGACGGTTTCTGCGGCAGTCTTTCAATCGTTTCTCTTATATCTATTCTTGCCGCAGGTTACTTGCTCGGCATGGACTCAAACATGAACTATCTTATCATTATTATGGTTCTTACTCTCCTGCCCTATCTCTGGAGAAACGCCGAACCGAGCACAATGATGATGGGCGATGCAGGCTCAAGAGCACTCGGTCTTTTCCTCTGCATCGGTATCTTCAAAACAGGCAACATTCTTCTCGTTATTCCCCTTTGCTTTATGCTTTGCCTCGACGGTCTTCTCGGTATTGTTAAGGTTTCTCTCATACGTTTCCTTAAGATAAAGAATGCTCTCAAGAATATAAGAACTCCGCTTCACGACCATTTCAGAAAAAACAAGGGCTGGTCAAACACTCAGGTTATCTTCCGTTTCTGTATGATTCAGGCTCTTATTTCTGCTGTTGCGGTTATTTCGCTTAAATAATCACTATCGGGTTTCTTCGGAAACCCGATTTTTTGTTCATAATTTATAAAAAAAAGAGATAATATGATTGACTAACTATTTAATTTTATATATAATATATTTAATTATAAACATAAGGAGATTCTGCATGAAAAGAGTAATCGCCGTTATGATATGTCTGATGCTTTTTTTATCCGCTTGCTCAGGCAACCCCAAACTTGATGAATCAAACATAAATTCATATGTAGGCGCAGGTGAGCTTATCGTTATCAACACTCTTGTCAAATCCAACGGCTTCTTTGTTGAAGATGTTTTTGTTAAAAATTCACTTCCACATGATGCCGGGAAATCAGTTGAAACCGAAAACGGAACATATGCTCCCGTTATTTCCGATTTGTTTGCAACCTATGCAGACTTTGAAAAGAAAATCCGTTCAACATACACCGAAGCTGCATGCGAAGAAATTCTTTCAAACGACAGATATGCAGACATTGACGGTAAACTGTATTTCAATACGAAATACAGTGCTTCCGAAAAATATCAGCTTGACTGGAGTGAAGTTGAAACCGAAGCAACAATCAATGCAGACGGCAAATATGAAATTACCGCAAAAGTAAAAGGCAGTGCAGGACTTTCAAAGACCGTCACTCTGTATGCAATAAACGAAAACGGCAATATAAGATTAGAAAATCTTTACTCATAAAAATATAGGAGATAAGACTATGAGCGAAATAAAAACGAGATGGTTTGACACCATAGACAGAAACTGTCCTCTCCCCGAATATCCGAGACCTCAGCTTGAAAGGAAAAGCTGGATTTGCCTTAACGGTCAATATGACTATGCAATTACAGACGCAAACTCGGATAAGCCGGATTGCTTCGATGGAAAAATCACAGTCCCGTTTTCCGTTGAATCGGCTGCTTCGGGAGTAAAAAAACCTCTTTCCCCCGAGCAAAGGCTTTGGTACAGAACAAACTTCTCACTCAACGAAGACTTCAATGACAAAAGAGCCATTCTTCATTTTGAAGCAGTCGACTGGCAATGCAGTGTTTGGGTAAACGGCACTCTTATGGGTGAACACACAGGCGGTTACAATCCCTTCAGTTTTGACATCACTGATGTTGTTAATGACGTTGAAAATGAACTTGTTGTTAAAGTTTATGACCCCACTGATGCAGGCCATCAGCAGAGAGGTAAGCAAGTTAATCATACCCACGGTTTCTGGTACACCGCAACATCGGGCATCTGGCAGACCGTTTGGCTTGAGCCTGTTAATTACTGCAGAATCGAAAGTATAAAGCTTGTTCCCGATATTGATACAGGCAAAATCGGATTAAAGGTTAACCACACCTGCACCTGCGGCGGTAAACTTTTTGCAAAAATTGTTGACGGAGAAACGGTTGTTTTTAACGGCGAAATTGCCGCAGAAACCGAAATTGCAATTCCCGATGCAAAGCTCTGGAGTCCCGAAAATCCGTTTCTCTATGACCTTTATCTCACTCTCGACTGCAGCGGTGAAAAAGATGAGGTCAAGAGCTATTTCGGAATGAGAAAGTTCTCGATTATGAACGATGATAAAGGAATCCCCAGACTTGCTCTTAACAATAAACCTTATTTCCAGAGAGGTCTTCTCGACCAGGGTTATTGGCCCGAAAGCCAGCTCACTCCTCCGAGCGACGAGGCAATGATTTTCGATATTGAAAAAATGAAAGAGCTCGGTTTCAATATGCTCAGAAAGCATATAAAATCTGAACCTCTTCGTTGGTATTATCATTGCGACCGTCTCGGAATGCTTGTATGGCAGGATATGATAAGCGGCGGTCAGTATATCGGTAACACTCTCGCAGGAACTCTGCCCAACCTCAGCATCCACGTTAAAGACAATATGTATAAGGCATTTAAAAGAGGCAAACCCGAGTGGAGAGAAGAATTCCGTCAGGAACTTTGGGGCATGATTGATAACCTTTATAACTGCGTTTCAATATGCTGCTGGGTGCCATTCAATGAAGGCTGGGGTCAGTTTGATGCAAAAGAAATTGCTCTCAAGGTAAAAGATATTGACCCGTCAAGATTCGTTGACCACGCAAGCGGCTGGCACGACCAGGGCGGTCCCGATTTCAAGAGTATGCACAGATATATTGTTCCCGTTACTCCCCCGTTCAACTTCACAAGAAAAGGCAGACCCTATGTTCTGAGTGAATACGGCGGATACAGTTGGAACATCAAAGGTCACGTCTGGAATGCAGCACGCTCATTCGGCTATATAATGTTCAAAAACAGTAAGACCCTCACTGCAGCATATAAATCGCTCCACGAAAAGCAGATTGTTCCTCTTATTAAACGAGGTCTTTGCGCAACGGTATACACTCAAGTCAGCGACGTTGAATTTGAAGTCAACGGCATTTACAGCTATGACCGAGAAGTTCTCAAAATCGATAAAAACACGGTTATTGAAGTAAATAAAAAACTTAATTACTAATGAGGCGACTAAATCAACCCGGAAGACGGTGATAACAATTGGCTGAAAACCTCAATTCAAGAACAAGACTTCTGAGTCTTATTGAAATATTCAATATGTATTCAAACGAGATCCACCCGCTATCGGTTGAAGAACTTTGCGAAAAGCTCGAAGAATACGGCTATGAAGTTTCAAAAAGAACAGTTTTGTCAGACATAAAGGCAATCAATTCAACACAGCTGAAAATTATCAAGGTTAACGAACCTAACAAGGGGTATTATCTTGCCAACTGCAATCCTCAGGAGGCTCTGAGCACAATCATTGAAGCTCTGCTTTCTTCCGATATGCTCAACACCGACAGAATGGATTATATCAGAAGGTTTTTATATAACAATGCCTGCCTGCCAGGCATTGACCTTGTTCTGAAAACAAGCGAAACCTATTATTCAATTCTTCCGAAAAAAGAAATCTCGCAGGACGCACTAATAAACGCAAGGCTTGCAATAAGAGATAAAAAGAAGCTGCTGATAACTTATTCAAGAATTGTTCCGGGCGATGCTTTTTCGTTATCCGAAAAAGAAGAAACAATAACAGTAAATCCTATTAAGATTGCAGTTTACGGCGGTATGCTTTCTTTTGTTTTCTCTTGCGAAAAAACTCCGAAAAAAATTGAATTTATCAATATGCCGAGAATCAAATCAGCATATATAACCAAAAAGCCTGCAGAAACAATCGAAGGAAGCCTGCTGTCTGCAACCAACTTCTTCAATTCTTTGCCTTCAAACGCAAGTCAGGTAAAAACAGAATGGATAGTTCTCAAAATCAGAAATGAAGACATAGAAACAGTTGAAAACTATTTTACATCTCCGATTGAATTCAGAAAATCATCTGATATCGGTTACTGCAACGCTAAGATTCTTGCAAACATCGACCCCAGCCTCTTCGGTTGGCTTCTGATTATGGGCGAAAGAATCGAAATCATCAAACCTGACAACCTTAAAGAGCTGTTTATGAATAAAATCACAAAATATTATGATTCACAAAAGAGGTAAAATTATGAAAATCAAAATGTTCAGAAAAATTGCTGCGGTTATTCTTGTTTTAACCCTTCTTCTTTCTTTTGCTGCCTGCAAAGGCGGAAAAGATGTTGATATAACCCTTCCCGAAAAGAAGGTTGCTATCGTTGTTGCTCCCGAAGCACAGTATCCCGAAGACTATGCCGCTGCAAATGAGCTTGCCGCAAAATATCCTGATAATATCGTTGTTAAGGAATATTCCGACAGCCGCATTCTCAGAGCAGGCGATGCCGAAATCATTCAGCGTGCTAAAGAACTTGCCGCTGATAAAGAAATAGGCGCAATTGTTTTCGCAAGAGCAACTCAGTTCACCGTTAACGCTATCAACGCTGCAAAGCAGATTAACCCTGAACTCAAAACAATCTGCGTTGAACCGGAAGAATCCATCGAAAAGATTTCGAACCTTGCTGACCTTGTTTATTGCGTTGACTGGAAGCTTGCCGCAGAAGATATTGTAAACAACGCAATCAAGCAGGGCGCAGAACACTTTGTTGTGTTCTCAATCAACCGTCACATCAGTGAAAATCCGCTTCTCAGAGATGCCAACTTGTACATCAAGGAAGCCTGCGAAGCAAAAGGCATCACATACATTTATGACGGTTCAATCGATCCCATTTATTCAAGCGGTATTGCAGGCGCAAAGCAGTATATCAAGGAATCTGTTGCAAGACTGTTCAATAACAACAAAGTTGCGAATAATAAGGTTGCTCTTTTCTCAACAGACAGTTCAGTTCAGTCCACACTCGTTGAAGTTGCCAACCAGAGAGGTCTTATCTACGTTTCTCCCTCATTCCCCACTGCATACAATGGCATCGGGGAAGTTTATGAAATCTCCAAGCCCGAATCAATAGCCGATATCAAAACCTACATAAATAACACAAATGCAGTTATTGAAGCAGATACAGAAGGCAAGGCAAAGCTCAGCATGTATAGCTTCTCCCTTGCTGCTTCACTTATGGAAAGTGCTGTTTACTCCGCATTTGATATGCTTAACGGTACATTCACCGACGAAACCGCCGCAAATTGGGCAACAAAAGCCGCAGACAACAAAAATTTCTCCGTTGCCGCATACGGAGAACTTGCTAATGCATATATGTGCTACTGCCCGGGATTTGAAACAATCAGATAAAATGAATGCCGCCGAGTTTTTCTCGGCGGCACTTTTTTATAAATCAATTTCTCTTTTTTTATAATAATACTTTTTGTCGTGCTCCCCTATCTCACGAAGCACTCTGCAAGGATTTCCGACAGCAACAACATTTGCCGGAATATCTTTTGTTACAACACTTCCTGCTCCGATAACAGAGTTATCCCCGATTGTTACGCCGGGCAAAACAACCGCTCCCGCACCTATCCAGACATTGTTTCCGATACGAACATCAAGATTGAACTGAAGCTGCTCACGGCGAAGCTCGGGGTCAATAGGATGCGCCGCAGTTGCTATAACGACATTGGGAGCAAACATACAGTAATCGCCGATGTAAATATCAGCATCATCAACAAGAGTCAGATTGAAATTTGAATAGAATTTCTTGCCGATATGCGTATGCTTTCCGCCCCAATTTGAATGCAAAGGCGGTTCTATATAACAATCCTCACCTATTTCGGCAAACATATCCTTGAGCATTTCATTTCGTTTATCCATTTCGAAGGGCTTTGTGTTATTGAAATACCATTGCTTTTCAAGGCACAATGCCTGCTCACGCATTATATCTTCATCGTTCGGTTGATATATTCTTCCGCTTTCCATTCTTTCTCTTGATTCTTTAGTATCCATTATAATTTTCATAATCAAATCCTCAAAAAATGCCACATCCGATTGATGTGGCATTTTCTATTCAAATCATAAAATCAGATTTTATTAACAAGATCAAAAAGCACAATAAACTTTTCGAAAGCCTGATTCATAGCAACGGGAACTTTCTTGAGAAGCTTGAGAACAGCATTGGTTTCGGGAGCATCGTTTTGAACCTTGCCAATGCCGGCATTCATTGTTTCGCTTTTAACCGTTGCAAAATTAAGTGTATCGGCAGTTGCTTCAGCATAAGCTGTTTTTATAGCATTTACGTCGAGAGTACCGAAGATATTCCAACGGATTGCATTTGCAACCGCAGAACCTTCAACTGAAGGAACATAAGTATCCTTTGCCCAGCCGATTGTTTCAGCAATGGCAGACTTCGCATCACTGTTCCATTCTTTTTCTACTTCAGCAATGAAACCCTCATTCTTCGTGAGAACATTATAAACGGTAGGCTGTTCATCTATATCCCACTTGCCAAAGAATGTGTTTCTGTACATTCTGTTATAGCAAACGGTCCACTTAGTAGGGTCGTTGTAATCATTACCGAAACGGCCGCTGTCGTTATTACCGAAACCTATATCAAAATCCCATACAGGGCCACCGTAAAGAGTTTCGTTCTCCCCTGCAGGCTTATAGAAATAGGTGCTTGTAAGACCTGCATCCTGGTTTGATGCCCATTCGTTAATTATATACATCTGTGCAAGAGATTCGATGTTGCAATACTTGCCGATTGTTGCCATATCGGAACCTGAATAAACTGCATCTTCAAACTTTTGATAAAGATCACTGATATAATCAACCTGAGCCTTGGTAAGACATTCGGGAGTTTTAAGAGTGAAGGGCTGGCTTCTTGTTGTTACAAAACCTGAAAGCTCATCAGCATATCTGTTTGCAAGCTCCATTTCTATGATGTAGCCGCCTGTGATATCCTCCGGATTATTAGGAATATCAAACCACTTCTTTGTACCTTCAAGAAGACCTGCATAAGTGCCGTATGCGCCTGCACGGGGATATGTGTCAAGATCATTTTTATTGGCGTCTTCGGTTTCGCCTTCAAGGTCTTCGATATCAACATTGGACTTATCAATACCGATTCTTGTTGTAAGAAGATATGCACCCATATACTCATTGTTGATATAAACATCAACAGGAGTGAACTGGGGATTATAAGGCATACCTGCTCTTTCTGCAGCTTCATAAGCAAGAACATTTCTTATGAGAGATTTATCTGTATGATTAGCAATAAGGCTCCACTTCTTTGTTTTGCCCATACCAAAAAGATTGGTCTTATCTGCAATTTTAAAATTATAAGGCTTCTTTTCCATTTCCCATGTCGAGTTTCCTCTGCCCTTAATTTCAAGCTCACCGTCATAAATGGTTGATCCATCGGCATCAACGATAACTATTGTGCCTTCTTCTTCGTTCCCTTTTACTGCGTGGATATAATCAAGGCTGCCTGATTCTGTTTCTATAAAAACAGAGGCGGTTTTTGATTCGGCAATAACCGTTACATTGTAGGTTGTAGCATCATCCTGGACAACAATGTTTGATTTTCCGGTGAGGTTGATAATATCACCGCAGGAAACAACAGTACCATCAATCTTGACAGTTGCCGTTGAAGGTTTAAAACTGATTTTAACCGATTCCGTTCCTATTGAGGCAGGAACAAAAAGATAATAATTGCCGTTGATATTGTACCAATCGGTTTCAATATTTTTCGAAGCGCCGTCTGCTGCTGATGAAATTGAAAAAACGGAAATCTGATTCTCTGCATCAGCAAATGATGCGAAAGAGAAGCACGATACAACTAAAACCATTGCAAGAATAAACGATATAATTTTTTTCATTATTTTTACCTCTTTCATAATTTTTACAGACAAAAATCAATCAGAAATCTTTGTGGCAAGAGTGTTTCTGATAAACTGCTGTCTGATTTCAGCCTGCTCTTTGTTCTCGCCCTTTACTGAAAAATAAAGCTTGAGTTTGGGTTCTGTGCCCGAAGGTCTTGCAGCTGCCCACGAGCCGTCCTTGAAATCAAAACGGAGAACGTTTTCCTTAGGAAGATCATCAATGCCCTTTGAATAGTCAAGAAGCATATCAAGATCATCAAAAAGAGTTTCGCCGCTTTCTCGCATAGCCTTCATAGCTGCCTGGATTTTTTCGGCACCTTCCTTACCTTTGAGCACAAAGGTTTCAAGGCAGTCATAATAATAACCGTATTCTTCGTAAATAGCGTTCATTGCATCAACAAGAGTCATACCCTTGTTCTTATAATACGATGCCATTTCTGCAATAAGCAACGCCGATGAAACAGCATCCTTATCTCTTGCATGAGTGCCTGCAAGATAGCCGTAGCTCTCCTCATAACCGAAAAGGAAGCTATATTCACCGCTTTCTTCCCAAAGGCAAATTTTTTCACCGATGTATTTGAATCCGGTAAGAGTCTGAACAGATTTTGCACCGTTCTTTTCCGCTATTGCAGCACCGAGACCGCTTGTAACGATGGTCTTTACAACAGCTGCGTTTGCGGGCATCGAATCCTTCTTGAACTTAAGAATAAAATCAACAAGAAGTGCGCCCGTCTGATTACCCGTAAGAAGAGTGTATACACCGTTATGAAGTACACCTACACCGATTCTGTCGCAGTCGGGATCGGTACCGATAACGATATCGGCACCCTCTGCTTCAGCCTGCTTAAGAGCAAGGGTAAGAGCATCCTTCTCCTCGGGGTTAGGTGAACGCACGGTTGAAAAGTTGCCGTCGGGAAGCTCCTGCTCCTTGACAATTGAAACATTCTTACCTTCAAGCACACGGCGTACGGGAATATTGCCTGTACCGTGAAGAGCTGTATAAACAATTTTAAGGTCGGAAGCTTCGTTATAAAGGCTCTGTGTTTTAACTTCGGCAATGAAAGCGTTGAGAGTGTCATCACCGATATAAACAAGCTTGCCCTCTGCTTCTGCATCTTCAAGAGACATTGAGGGAATATCCCTTAAATCGGTTACCGCATTAACATAAGCAATAACCTTGTCTGCGTATTCGGGAACAAGCTGACAGCCCTTTGCATCATAAACCTTGTAACCGTTATATTCCTTGGGATTATGGCTTGCGGTAAGAACAATACCTGCAGTACACTTATGATATCTCACTGCAAACGAAAGCACGGGAGTGGGCATAAGAGTATCAAAAAGATAAACCTTGATGCCTGCCTTGCAGAGAACACCCGCGGCAACGCCTGCGAAATACTGCGAATTGTTTCTTGAGTCAAAAGCAATTGCAACAGATTTCTCACCGTCAAAACATTCATTAAGGTAATCGGCAAGACCCTTAGTTGCCTTCGAAACAGTATATTTATTCATTCTGTTGGGGCCTGCACCCATAATTCCTCTGAGACCGCCGGTACCGAATTCAAGCTCCTTATAGAATCTGTCCTCAAGCTCAGCTTTGTCTGTTATGGATTCAAGCTCCTTTTTTGTTTCTTCGTCGAATGTGAGCCAGTATTCATAGCCTTTCAAAAAAATCACGTCCTTAATTACGGTCAGATACTCCCAACCATATACTTATTTACATTTTTATTATAACATCATAAATTACTATTGGCAATAATTAAACGAAAAAATAATCTGAGATAAATAAAAATAATTTACTTTACAGACTTCTCAAATAATATTTAATATGATAGAATAAATCAATAATATTTTGGAGTGAGCTTATGTTTGTTGTTACAAGCGATCAGATGTATCAGGCGGAATGCAATGCAGTTGACAGAGGGATATCATTCCCGCAACTTATGGAAAATGCAGGGTGCGCCTGCGCTTCGGTAATCAAAAAAACATTCGGCATAAACAAAAACAACAAAAAAAATATTCTTATACTTTGCGGTAAAGGCAAAAACGGCGGTGACGGCTTAGTTATCGCAAGAAAAATGTGGGAATACGGCTGCAACGTTACCGTTATGCTTGCTTGCGGAGAACCGAGAGCAAAAGATGCTCAGGATATGTTTTCACTTGTTGAAACTGCAGGCATAGACGTTATCAGATACGATAACAACCTAACTTTGTTAAAGTCTTATATAGAAAATGCCGATATTATCGTTGAGGCAATATTCGGGACCGGATTTTCCGGGTCGCTCAATCACTCATTAAGTGTTCTTGCTCAGGCCGTAAATTCAGCCAAAGCAACCGTAGTTGCCATTGATGTGCCCGCAGGTGCGGATTGCGACAATGCAACCGTTCAGGGTGCTGTTTTTACCGCCGATATAACATTAGCGATATCTGCTTTTAAGCCTATACATATCATTAAGCCCTGCAATAAATACTGCGGTAAATTAATTATTGCAGATATCGGAATAATCAAAAGTGATTTCAAAAAAATCACTCCTCCGCCTTGCATGACTCTCGGGTCAGATGATATCCGCAAAATGCTCCCCAAAAGAAAAACAACCTCAAATAAAGGCACCTACGGTCACGCACTCTGCGTTTGCGGAAGTATGAGAATGGTCGGTGCGGCAAGCCTCGCCGTCGGCGGTGCATTAAGATGCGGCGCAGGTCTTGTTACAGCCGCATTTCCCCAAAGTGCTTATGCTGCTCTTGCGCCGAGATTCACCGAGCCTCTTCTGCTACCGCTTGATTCAAATCTTGAAGGCACACTTTCATTTTCAGCTCTGCCTTCAATAACAGATGCAACCCAAAAGGTAACCGCCGTGCTTGCGGGATGCGGTATCGGATTCAATAAAGACACAACTCGACTGATATTATCGTTAATCAAAGAAACAAAAAAACCTCTTGTCATTGATGCAGACGGCATAAATGCACTGAGCACAAATATAGATATACTGAAAGAAGCTCAGGCTCCGATTATAATCACTCCCCATCCCGGGGAAATGAGCCGTCTTTGCAATAAAAGCATTGCGGAGATACTTGCAAATCCCGTTGGAACTGCCCGTGAGTTTGCAATCAGATACGGAATCACGGTTGTGCTCAAAGGCGCAAACACCGTTGTTTGTGACGGTAAAAGCAACAAAACTTTTATTAATACAACCGGTAACTCAGGTCTGTCAAGAGGCGGAAGCGGTGATTTGCTTGCGGGAATGACTGTTTCATTTCTTGCACAGGGTATTCCGACATTTGATGCGGCTGTATGTGCCGTTTATCTTCACGGCTTATGCGCCGATTATGTTGCCAAGAAAACATCGATGAGAGGGATGCTTCCCTCTGATGTGCTCCAATCGTTACCTGAGCTTTTTTCGAAATTTGAATAGCAGGTGATATTTTGAAAAAAGCTTTACCGTTTTTTGCCGCCCTGATTATTATTCTGACGGCAGGATGTGAAAAGCAAACCAAAAACGCTGCACCTCCCCCGCCTCACGCTTCCTTCACTGCAGATTTATCGGTTGATTTCTGCGGCACGGAAATGAAAGCAACCTTAACTCAGAAAAGCTTTGAAGAGTTTGAAGTGAAAATGCTTTCTCCCGAGATAATATCCGACCTGACTCTTGTTTATTCAAACGGGGAATGCACGGCAACATACGAAGGGCTTGAATTCAAAACCGATGCAAGCCGATTTCCTCAGGCAGAATTCGGTGGTCTGTTGACCCGTGCGTTATCATATATCGGGCAGGATATTGACATTCAGAAAACATTTGACTCAAACATATGGACATATAAAGGATTGCTTGACCGTGGCGAATTCGCAATAACACAGAATGCCGATAACGGAGACTGGATTTGTTTTACCGTTCAGGCAGCGGACCTTACGGTTAATTTTTCAAATATAATCAGAAAATAAAATATAAGGATGATCAAAATGATTTATTCAAAATGTTTTCCCGCATGGGGACCTTACGGCAAAAAGTATATGGGTATATCAAGAATTGCCGACCACAGTTTTTCGGGCGGTGTGCGTTTTGACCTCACCGTTGCACCCGCAATTTTTGGCGGCGACATAAAGGTGCCCAACACAACAGTCCCCTGCGGCTGTCACCCCTGGAGATGCAACAGCGATTATTCTCTTTTTACATACCGTTACGATATAGAATGGAAAGACAAGGTTTACGCAGAGGTTTCCTATGTTAAACTTACGGACGAAAGCACTCTTATCAGAACAGAAATAGTAAACAATGCAGATATTATGCAGAACTGCGTTATAAATTTCTTTGAGTCAATCGAATATCCGGCTCCCTCCTACTGCAAGCTGACTCTCCCCCAAAAGTGCGCATACAAAAAAGCTCTTGATTACACAAGCTATAATTATGCCGTAACAAGACCCTGGGATGAAGAAAATGCAGACGGCTTTAAAAAGGGCGAGTTTGAGGATAACAGATTCATCGGCGGATTCGGTCTCGGTGACAGAGCAGGAAAATGGCATATGCCTCACCGCTATCTCCCTCCCTTCGGTTGCGAAAAAGGCGATAAGGTAACTCTTACCTTGGAAAACGGATATGAATTCGAAAATGCCGTTCTTGCCGTTCGCTACAGAACCTCGGGCATAGAATACATTCAGGGCAAAATGGTTGGCGTTAACCTTGTTCCCGGAACTGAAACAGCATCATTCATGCTCAACGGCAAAACTCAGCTTGACTTTTCTCCGACAGATGAGCTTGCAATTGCATATTTTGAACTTGGCAGGGTTTCGGGCGATTACGCAATTGAGCTTGAAGGTCTCGGCAAGGGTGGAATTGAATTTGATTTCTTCTGTATATGCGAAAAAGAAGATGCGGAAAAAATCAGAACTGAAATGGTTGCGTATAATTTCACTCCGGAAATCACTACCGTGAAATGCGATAAAGGTTACATAACAACCTGCGAATACACAGACGTTGACGGCGTTTTTGTTTTCCGTACCTTTAACGATAACACAAGATTCCGCGACATTGAAACAGGCGCACTTGAAGACTGCATGACCGCAAGACTATCAAATTCCGACGTTACCTTTGACGATGTTACAGAAAGTTTTACAAGCGCATTCAGCCGCAAGCACAGTGATGACGGTTTCTTCCGTAATTCGATTATTCACACAATTTTTGTTCAACCGGGCAGCAATCACGTTGAATACGCCGTTATATCAAAAGGTGAAACCGAATATAAAACTGCCGAAGAATACGAAAGCGTTTATCAGAAAATTCTTGCCGATTCCCCTGCAATCTCGCTCAACAGCGAAGGCAAGAAATATGAGCTGAGCAATGAAATTCTCAAATCAACGGTTATGGTGAATGCGGTTTATCCCATTTACAAGCACGGCGAATATATCGTTCATCACACACCGGGTAAGCGTTGGGACTGCCTCTACACCTGGGATTCAGGCTTTATCGGACTTGGTATGATTGATTATTCCGAAACAATGGCCGAATACTCACTCGACACTTATCTGAGTGACGAAAGCAATCCCGACTACGCCTTCCTTCACCACGGATCTCCCGTTCCCGTTCAAATGTATCTTTACCTCGAAATGCTCAAGCGCAGAAACGATAAAACAAAACTGCTTGAAATGTATCCGAGAGCAAAGCTTTATTATGATTTCCTTGCAGGCAAAGTAAGAGGTTCAACAACAGCAAAATTCAAAAGCGGACTTACAACAACCTACGATTATTTCTATTCATCAAGCGGTATGGACGATTATCCTCCTCAGGTTGCAATGATGAACAGAAATATACGCGACACCTCCGCCCCCGTTATCTCAACCTCGCAGGTTATCCGCTGCGGTAAAATACTGCGTATGGTCGCTTCAAAGCTCGGAATTGACAAGGATGTTGCAACATACACAGAAGATATCGCAAGACTCACAGACGCTCTCACCAATCATTCCTGGGACAAAGAGAGCGGATATTTCAGCTATGTGCTCCACGACAAAAACTATGAACCTACCGGATTCATGCTCACTGAAGACGGAGAAAACCTCAATAAGGGTCTTGACGGCATTTATCCCATTATCGCAGGTGCCTGCAATGATGAACAGAGAAACGCAATACTTGCCCACCTTCAGAGTGAAAAAGAAATGCTCAGCCCTTACGGAATAAGTGCAGTTGACATGACTGCAGGCTACTTTGTTGTAAACGGTTACTGGAACGGCAATGTATGGTTCCCGCATCAGTGGTTCATCTGGAAAGCAATGCTTGACCTCGGCGAAAGCGATTTTGCATTCACAATTGCAAAGCTCGCACTCGAAAGCTGGAAGAGAGAGGTTGATTATTCATATTACACATTCGAAATGGTTAACGTTGTAACCGGCAGAGGCGGATGGTTCCATAACTTCGGCGGACTTTCAACACCCATAACTATGTGGGCAAATGCTTATTTCAAAGCAGGCACACTCAACACGGGATTTGATATCTGGGTTGATAAGTATGAATTCTCAGACGATAAAACAAGCCTTTATGCAGAGATAACAAATTTCGGTGAAAGCAAAAAGTCCACCGTTATTGCAACGATGAACGAAAACAAAGAATATAAGGTTTATATCGACGGCAAGGAAACAGAATTCAACGAACGCTTCAAGGGAACACTTGAAATTCCTGTTTCAATTTGCGACAACGAGATTCACACACTCGAAATCATATAACTCTATTGCGGGCGATTCGTGAATCGCCCCTGCAATCTAAGGGGTTGTAAAAAACAGTTTGAAAAATCCGAGATTCGTTAAATGCGAGTCTCGGATTTTTTGTTCTAATTTTATATCGGTATGTCTTTTATATTCACATAAAGATAATTGCAATAATATGATAAAAAGAGTATTACTTACCGCAAACAAGCATTATTCCGTATATATCACAACAGGACCATACAATCCGCCTGAAACAGAGTCTTTTGCATATTCAAGCTCCGCTTTTAAATACGGTGATAATTCTTCTGTGCTCCACTTATCAAAATAACCGGTGTGTAAATACCAGTTTGCCGATGTGTTGGTTACAACTATTTTCAGTTCATTCTCTTTGTCAAGCAATCCGGCAGGTATTTTCAAGCTGTACGGAGACATCAGAGATGTTCCTAAAAATCTATCGTTAAGATATATTGAAGCGGCGAAATGCACATCACCGAGACTGATTTCGCCTTCTTTACCTGTTTTTTCCTCGGGAAGTGTAAATGTTGTTTCATAAACACAGCTACCTGAATAATCCTTGCCAATTAAGCAAGACCAATCTCCGAAATTTACGGAAACAGCTTTGTTAAAATGATTTATATTATCAAAACCGTTTTCACCGCAAACGAGTTCAACATCTTTGCGAATCATAAAATCATCGGGAATATTGAATCTGTATTTGAAATTTTTTATGTTCTCAGCATCATAGCTTTCATCTGTCAGCAACACAATAGCCGTTTCACCTATGCCGGGATTTAGCTTTAAAATGCCGTTTTCGGTATGTAAATACTGTAATGTACCATTCATCAAATCGAGCAAATAACCGTTTGACGAAGGCAGAAGAACATTGTATTCACATTTTTCTTTCGATTCATTGAACAGAATAAAAATATCTTCGTTTGCAGTTTTTCTGTGCATTGCTCGCAAACCGTTACCGTCAATCTGAACAACAGGTTTGAGATCGGACAGATCATATGTAACGGTTCCTCCGCACCTGATAAAACGATTTAACGCTTTTTGTGTGGCACCGGGAATATGAGCACCGTAAGGAAAGATAATGTGTTTATATTCTGCTTTGCCGATGTGCATACATCCGTTATCTGTAATTTCCGCAGTCTGTATAACATCATCGTCAACGATATCAAAATCCACCGTCATATCTTCGAGTTTTCTTCCGAGAGAATCGAATTCTTTTGCAACGGATTCAGTATTGAGCCTGCCTTGAAAATCGGAAACAGGATAATAAAGAGCGGTTTCGCAAATTCGTTCACCGAGAGAAGATATATAAGATAGCCGCTCCACATAACGGTTAAACTGACCGAGATAACGGAAATAAGGCTGACTCTCCGTAAAAATCGGCAGCTCCTGAGCAAGAAGCTGACCTTTTCTTCCGAGCGGAAAATTGAACGGATTGAAGATGTTTATTCCTCTCACCGCCTGATAACCTACGGTATATCTCATCATATCATAGGTGAGTCCCGGACCCGCAACACCGAAAACCTCGCTCATTGCAAGGTTTGTGCCGTTTTGTGCGGCGGCAGATGAAGCATATCTCGGATAGAATCCGTTATATGCGTTCATATCATCTTTAATTCTTGATTTAGTTTCAGGGTAAATCTGACGCCAAATAACATCTATGCCCGGAATATCAAAGCATCTTAAAGCACGCATCAGATTAAAATTTCCGCCACCGTTCATACATCCGTCAGGACTGTGGTCTTTATCAAGATGGCCCGTAAAAGCAAAGCCATTCTCGTTTGCCCATTTTTTGCAGGGAAGCAGAAAATTCTCACAGAATGTATTACTGCACAAATTATACCAACGGCGAAGAATATGAACATTTTCTTCTGTCGGCTTTTCTTTGTTTTCAATGAGCGGAAGATACGGCAATATTGATTCGCCGTAGATTTGCTCATATTTATCTGCTAAATCTTTATTGAACGAATTTAACGGAGCTTTCGGCTCATCTGTAAATAAAGCGGTGAAATTCCGAGTAGCTGATGCATACTTTTTGTGAGTAGTTTCAATAAAATATTCCGTTGCATCTCTGTTAAGTAAATCAGGATAATTACCGCATGAAGTATATTCGGGACGGTCTTTAACAACCTTTCCGCACGCACTGCCTGACGGCCAACCGCCCTCATCATAAATCCAGCAATTCATTCCCTGTGAAGTTCCCTTGTCAATTGCATAAGCACAAAGTTCAAAGAATTCTTCGGAAAGATATTCGGGTGAAAGATTTGTGGGCATACTGTCGGGTCGGAATTCCTTAGGTTCGGGAAGAATATAAAACGCACGAATTCCGAGGCTTCGCATTTCCGCAATCTGATCATCTATAAGTTCACGGGTACAAATATCGTTCCATACCCAGACATATATGGGGGCATACGAAACATCGGGAAATATGAAGCTGTTTATATCAAAATTTTTATCGCTTTTCATTGAGTAACCTCAGATATTTATGTTGTATTTGCCGCGCTTTTTCAAAACTCTGATAAAACGCTTCAGAGCAATCACCATAATAATATAAAGCAAGGCAAGAATAACAGGATATATCTTTATTCCGAAAAGTCCGCTTATAAGGCTTACTGCGGGCGGAGCCAACATGACGCCGATGTAAGCAAAGGCAATCTGTGAACCCATAATTGATTGCGACAATTCTTTGCTGAAATTATGAGGTGTGAGATGTATCATATTCGGATAAATCGAGCCGTTACCCAAGCCTATCAGGAATAAACCTATAACGGAAAATGTACCGTGCAAGGGAAGAAGCATAACCGCAACTGCAGGCGCAAGAATGGCTGTACCTATGCAGATTCGTTTCCACGTGCTGATTTTATCGGCAAGCAAGCCTGAAATAAATCGTCCTATTGACATACCAACATAATATATTGTCAGTGCAAGCGCACCGTGCTTTGCTTCAAATCCTTTTTCTTCAACGAGATATGTGCTTCCCCATACTCCACAGGCATATTCAATTGCATTGGTAACAAGCATAATAACCCATACCCAGCGAACTTCTGACTTTTTTGCCATTTGTAAAAGAGTAAGATTTACCCCTTTTTCCTTCGATTCTTCAGACAAGTAGCTCTTTTTCCACAAAGGAACGGAAGCGATCAATAAAAATGTAATAGCAAGTTGAACATAAAAGGCATAGCGATAACCGCCACGCCAGCCTATATTGCTTAATGCTTGCGACATAAGATACGGGCTGAGAGATACTCCGACACCGTAAAAGCAATGAAGATAATTCATATGACTCGCTTTGAAATGAAGCGCAACATAGTTATTGAGTCCCGAATCAATCGCACCAGCACCGAGACCGAGAACCACAGCAAGCGGAATCATAAACCAAAAAGACGGTGCAAATGAAAAGCCGATCAATGAAGCCGCAGTCATAGCCGTGCTGAAA
>JAZNRG010000074.1:0-4281 GCA_045590575.1 Acutalibacteraceae bacterium
TAGGTGCAGCTCTTCAGGCAGGTGTTCTCGGCGGCGAAGTTCAGGGCCTTCTCCTTCTTGACGTTACTCCGCTTTCACTCGGTATCGAAACCATGGGCGGCATCAACACAAAGATTATCGACAGAAACACAACTATCCCCGTAAAGAAGAGCCAGATTTTCTCAACTGCAGCAGACAACCAGCCTTCAGTTGAAGTTCATGTTCTTCAGGGCGAAAGAGAATTCGCAAAGGATAATAAAACTCTCGGCGTATTCCATCTTGACGGCATTATGCCCGCAAGAAGAGGCGTGCCCCAGATTGAAGTAACATTCGATATCGATGCAAACGGCATCGTTCACGTTTCCGCAAAGGACCTCGGCACTCAGAAGGAGCAGTCAATCTCAATCACTTCCTCAACAAATATGAGCAAGGAAGATATCGAAAAGGCTGTTGCAGAGGCAGAGCAGTTTGCTCAGGAAGATAAGCAGCGCCGTGAAGAGGTTGACACAAGAAACGGAGCCGACCAGATGGTTTATCAGTGTGAAAAACTCATCAGCGAAGAGGGCGACAAGTTCAGCGATGACGAAAAGGCAGCTCTCAACGAAAAGATCGATGCTCTCAAGGAAGCTCTCAAAGGCGAGGATATCAATCTCATCAAGTCCCGTCAGGAAGAGCTTACCCAGAAGTTCTATGAAGTTTCCGAAAAGCTCTATAAGGCTGCTCAGGAAGCTGCTCAGGCTCAGGGTGCAGACGGTGCGGCTCCCGGCGGCGACGGCTACACAGAAGCAAACTACACTGATGCCGAATAATTGATGCTGTAAAATTAAGGAGTAATTCTCTTGGCGGATAAACGAGATTATTATGAAGTCCTCGGCGTTTCCAAAGGAGCGAGCGATGACGAAATAAAAAAAGCATACAGAAAAAAAGCAAAGGAATTTCACCCGGACCTTCATCCGGGTGATGCCGAGGCTGAAGCAAAATTCAAAGAAGCCAACGAAGCCTATGAAGTGCTGTCCGACAGCCAGAAAAAAGCCCGCTATGACCAGTTCGGTCACGCAGGCGTAGACCCGAATTACGGTGCAGGCGGAGGGGGTAATCCCTTCGGCGGCGGATTCGGTGGCGGAATGGATTTTGACCTTGGTGATATATTCGGCTCATTTTTCGGCGGTGGAAGTCCTTTCGGAGGCGGCAGGCAGGCTAACCCCAACGCTCCCCGCAGAGGTGACGACATTCAGACGAGAGTTACCGTTTCGTTTGAAGAAGCGGCAAAGGGCTGTAAGAGAACGGTTGAGGTTAACCGTGTTGACACCTGCACCGAATGTCACGGCTCGGGTGCAAAGGCGGGCACTTCGCCCAAAACCTGCTCCGAATGTCAGGGCAGAGGTTATGTCAATGTTCAGCAGAGAACCGCTTTCGGTGTTATTTCAACTCAGAAATCCTGTCCGAAATGTTCGGGTAAGGGCAGAGTTGTTGATGACCCCTGCCAGAAATGTCACGGCTCGGGCAGAGTTTCAACTCGTGCAACCGTTGATGTAAACATACCCGCAGGCATTGACGACCGTCAGATATTCAATGTTAACGGAGCAGGCAATGCAGGCGCAAACGGCGGACCAAAGGGTGACCTCAAGGTTGCCGTGTTCGTAAGACCTCATTCTCACTTCGAGCGTGACGGCTATAATGTTTGGCTTGAGCAGAGGATCAGCTACACTCAGGCGGCGCTCGGCGATAACATCCGTATTCCCACTCTTGACGGAGATGTCAGATTTGATGTTCCCGCAGGCACTCAGTCTGGCACGGTGTTCAAGCTCAGCGGCAAGGGTATTCAGATTCTCGGCGGCAGAGGCAAGGGCGACCAGCTTGTGCGTATTATCGTTGATGTTCCCAAGTCTCTCAGCCACAGGCAGAAAGAAATTCTTATGGAGTTTGAAAAAGAACTCGGCGTTCAGAGAGGTGCTCCCATCAATTCCAAGGAAGGCTTCTTTGATAAATTTAAAAATAAGAAATAAAAAAATAACACCGTGTCGGTGAACTGAACTTCCCCAAATTGTGCGGACAGTACAAAAACACCCCTACGGTAGGTAAAATTAAATTTTAAGCAAACAAACTGACATCGTTTTTCAAGCGGTGTCAGTTTTGCTTTAAGTTGGATTTTTTTGCTGTTGTAGAAACAGATATATTCATCTATCAGCAAACAAGTATCATTAAAAGTTTAAGATTAACGCGGTTAATACACTCAGTTTTGAGAATTGAAAAGAAGTTTTCGGCTAATGAGTTGTCGTAAGGATTTTTCTGTATTGACATTGAAGGCGTTATGCCGAAAGATTGAGTTAGCATAAAATATGCTTGCGATGTATATTTAAGCCTTGGTTACTGTGGAGTTGCAGCTCTGCGGAGACCTTCTCTTTTTTATACCGATGTGTTCTATTGGATGACAAAGCTCAAATCCCATTTTCATCCTCCAGCATCCCATATTTTTGCTTCACTCTGTCGAGTTTTTCAAGAAGCGGTTTTCCGAAAACAAGCATCATAAGTGCGGTGCAAAGCCCTTGACTTACATTCACGGGGAATCCCGATGCGAGAGATGCTGTTATTGTTGAAATATTGATTTCGGGCATCATAATGAAGATATGTGAAGTGTCAAGCAGAGGTCCTATCCAGATAACAACTGCAAGGAATCCGAATATTGCCATAATCCACGGGTTTTTCGGGATTTTATTCTTAATGAACACAAACCCCGCAAGCATTCCGCCTGCGCCGTATGCCATCATCTGCCACGGCATATATGCACCCTGACCGTAGAAAAAGTTGCTCGCAAATGCCGTTATTGCACCGACAATGAATCCCGCTTCGGGTCCGAAAGCTATGCCCGTAAGCATGATTATTGCAAACGCCGCCTTGAAATGAGGAATCGGAATTGCAACACGGCCGATAACTGCAAGTGCAATCATAACCGCCAACACAACAAGCTCTCTCGCCTGCGGTTTTCTTTTTTCAAACATCATAAAAAACGGAAATGCGAGTTCAATTATGATGAGAACGCCCGTTAAGTAATAGCCTTTACCGGGAAGCTTATCTCCGAGAAACAAGGTCAGAGGAATCAAAGCAAGGAACACAATCAGCATTGCTATGTTTGATTTTTTCATTGTGTTCCTCCCTTGTTTTTTCGGTAAAGCTCAACAACATTTTCCGCCGTTACGGCATTTTTGAAAATATGCTTGCTCATACGGTTTGCCGCAGTTGTGTAGAAACTGTTGCCGCCGAAGAATCTCTGCGGTGTGTCTGTGGTAAGCACCTGACCGTCGAAGAATATACTCACTCTGTCTGCATATTTCGCGCAGAATTCCACATCGTGCGACACCATAAGAATTGTTATGCCTTGTTCTTTTAATTTCTGAAGAATTGAAGCAAAGGTTTCTTTAAAGAAGCTGTCCATACCCTTTGTGGGTTCATCAAGAAGAAGAATTTTTGGCTCAGTCAAAAGAACTTTTGCAAGCGCAACTCTTTGCTGTTCACCGCCCGACAAATCATAGGGATGATTATTCATCAGTTCTGTGATTTGGCAAGTTTCTGCAATTTCATTTATCTTATTTTTATCCTTTGTCATTTCTGTGAGCTCATCGAGCACTTTGTTTTTTACAAAAAGACATTTCGGATCTTGGGGTAACATTGAAATACAGTTTCTGAAAAGTTCTCCCGATTTGAATTTATTGACGGCTTTGCCGAAAACCTTGATTTTGCCTCGGTAGGGTTTACAGATTCCGCAAATTGCTTTCAATGTTGTGGACTTGCCCGCACCGTTACCGCCCACTATTGCAGAAATACTGCCAGATGGAATTTCAAGACTGACACCTCTGAGAATATCGGGGGTGTCTTTTTCATATCTGAACCATAATTCTTGGAGCGACAATGCAGGATTTTTTATATCTTCTTCAATGCTATCACAAGGAATTTCTTTGATTTCGGGTTCGGTTTCAAACTCTTTATTCAGCCACGCCCTGCCTTCTCTGACGGTTAAAGGACAATCACCGTTGCCGTTTGCGTTATAGAAAACACGAACGGGTGTGGGCATCGCAGTAAACATCGGATTGTTCTGTTCAAAAAGAAGCCTGCCGATATTTCTCGGCGTATCATCGGCAACGATTTTGCCCGCATCCATAACAACCGCTCTGTCGGCATAAGGAAAAATATCTTCAAGGCGGTGTTCAGTTATGATAACAGTTGTTCCGAGTTCAGTGTTGATTTTTCTGACTGTGTTCAGAAAATCCGATGCCGCAATGGGGTCAAGCTGGCTTGTCGGTTCAT
>JAZNRG010000075.1:0-18664 GCA_045590575.1 Acutalibacteraceae bacterium
CCGACTTGCGTGATTGCATCGAGGCAGGTGGCGTAAGGATAGAAAAGGCCGTCCTCTGCGGCGGCGGGGCGGTAAGCTCGGTCTGGCAGAGGGTCATCGCAAACGTGCTGGGGGTCGACGTCTACCTTACCGAGACCGAGCAGGGTCCCTCTATGGGCGGAGCGCTTCTTGCAATGACCGCCTGCAGAGCCTATCCCGACGTATATGCGGCCGCCGAGGAAGGTGCCGGTCGCGAGGATGGCGGTCTCGCAGACGTATTCCGCACCGAGCATGGTTACAAGATGCCAGCCGTCCTCGCAGGAATAGAGGTCGACAATCTCGGCCTGCTTGATGTCGAGATTTTTACAGCGCTCGAGGGTCTTTTTCATATAACCGCAGTATTCGCGGCGGTCAATCTGCGCGCGCAGAGAATGCACCGCAGGGCCCTTGCCGAGATTGAGCATACGGCTCTGCAGAGTGTTGCGGTCTGCCGCAATACCCATTTCGCCGCCAAGCGCATCAATCTCACGAACGAGGTGACCTTTTGATGTGCCGCCGATTGAGGGATTGCACGCCATATTGCCTACCCAGTCCAGATTTATTGTAAACACCGCCGTTTTGCAGCCGAGGCGAGCCGCCGCAAGACCTGCTTCGATGCCTGCGTGACCTGCGCCGATAACGGCAACATCATAATTTTCAGAAATGTATTCCATAGTAACACCTGTTAAATTAAATGAATAATGAAAAGTGAATAATGAATAATCAAGGATAGGCTCCGCCTATGACCGATTTTATGTGGGAAAAACCTCTCGTTTACAGACGATTACAGCAACTGAAATGAGCTGAGCATCGTTCGGGAAATTTCTATCGGCTGTAATCGGAAATTACCTCTATAATGCCAGAAAAGAACTAAAAACACCCATTATAATGCGAAATAAGAATTATAACTGCGATTTTTAAAAATTATTTGTTAATGTAGGGGTCAGCGACCCGAAGAGCGCTGAGCAACGGTTTAAATCATTATTATGCCTGATATTTCAGACCAAATGATTGATATTGCCAATAAGGCGCAGAATCCGATAAAAATTTTTTTGATAAGTTTCATTTTAGGTCTTACCGTTTCCAGCTTCACATCGCATACGGGACAGTAGGTATCGAATTCTTCGGTTTTTGCATGGCAGACGGGACAGATTTTTTTATGCTTTTTGTCTGTTGCTATGAAATAGGCGCAGAGACCGAAAATATTAAAAACAATACCGATGATAACCCAAAAAACCGTATTCATTTCTTGTTTTCTTGAATTTATAAAAATATAAATTCCGACAGCAACGGATGCGGCGCACCATATTGAAAAAAATGCAACCCAGGTGAAGATTGAAACAAGCATCGTGAACATAGAATTTCCTCAACTCAATTCGGAATTTTCTAAGAAAAATTATTTGAAAAATCAATCACTCAAAAAATATTTATCAATGGCTGAAAAATAATCTTCGTTAACCAATTTGCAAATTACGGTAAACGGAGAACCGCTTCCGTCATCTTTTTCAATCATATCAGTAAGGTCAACAGTAAAAAAGTATTCGCCGCCGTCAGAAATGAGGTATCCTCTGAAAATTGCAACGGGGCAGGAATCAAAACCTATGTAAACAGATTTCCATTCATCAACATCGCTGTGAGTTGCAGTTATGGAAACCGTTTCGGTATCGGAAAGATAAATATCGGAGAGGATTTCGCATTGCTCCTGATCGGTAATATTTTCCGAGCCGAGACAGACTGTTTCGGGAGAGCCGCTGTCAGGCACGGCATAGTCACTGCGCACATAAAGAGCATCGTCAGTTCCCGATCGGGCAACAACGAAATTATGAGCACTGTCACACGATACTTCGTTTATGTTCCAACTGCCGTCTGAGGTTTTTGCAATTGTTTTTCCTTCATCATAAATACCCGAGCAGGATTTGTAGAAAGCTCCGTTCCAGCTCAGACCTTCGGCGGATAAAACCGCTGAACGGTCGGTTATGATTACTCCGCTTGCAAAAAGAATGGCAACAGCAACGGTGACACAGGCAAGAGCGATGATAAGACCTTTGAGTTTCATAATCAGCCCCCCATTTATATAATTAATTACACCGGGATTACTTACCCACGCAGAATCTTGAGAAGATTTCGTCAACAACCGCCGAAGTTGCTCTTTCGCCCGTAAGCTCAAGCAGAGCATTGATGGCACAGTCGGCGCAGACATTGATAGCGTCGAGAGTGATGCCCATATTGATTGCATCAATTGCTTCGCTGATGCTCGTAAGAGCGTTCACGCAGCATTGACGCTGGCGTTCACTTGTGAGACAAGCGGAATTCGGGTCAAATTCGTTTGTTCTGAAAATTGTGCGTACGGCATTTTCGAGTTCTCCCCTGCCCTCGCCCGTTGATGCCGAAAGCTCAACTGTGAACGGAAAAGCGTTTTCGATTTCCTTTTTGTCGGCGGCGGCGGGAAGGTCGGATTTGTTGAGCAGAGCAACGGCTCTTTTGCCATCACACTGGGATATGATGTCACGGTCATCCTCGTTGAGCGGCTGGCTGCCGTCAAACACGGCAAGAACAAGCTCGGCTCTTTCAAGGCGGCGCTTTGCAAGGTTAACACCGATGTTTTCAACTATATTTTCGGTTTCACGGATGCCTGCCGTGTCGGCAACACGCATCACGATTTCGCCGAGAACGATTCTTTCTTCAACAACGTCACGGGTTGTGCCTGCAATATCGGTAACGATTGAACGCTCGAAGCCCGTGAGCATATTCATAAGGGTTGATTTACCGACGTTGGGTCTGCCGACGATAACGGCGTCAATTCCGTCGGTTACTGCCCTGCCGCAGTCATATCTGCGGATGATATCCGAGAGCGATTTGTGTGCCGATTCAAATACTGGAAGCATATCGGACGCCGAAGTTTCCTCGATTTCGTCGTCGGGGTAATCAACCCAGGCGGCGAGCGATGCGCAGATTCCGATAATATCATCGGCGCATTTTCTGATTTCACGGCTGAGGTTGCCGTCAAGAGTGTTGAGTGCGGCGGCGGCAGCCTGCTTGCCCGATGCACCGATAAGAGCCATTACGCTCTCGGCTTCGGCGAGGTCGAGCTTGCCGTTGAGGAAAGCTCTTTTGGTGAACTCCCCTGCCTCGGCGGGCACGGCACCCGCATCGAGTGCTGCACGCAGAACACGCTTAGTTATATAAAGACCGCCGTGGCACGAAATCTCAGCGGTGTCTTCGCCCGTATAGCTCTTGGGCGCACGAAAAACGAGGCAAACAGCCTCGTCAATTTTTTCGTTATTATCATATACGTTGCCGAAATGGGCGCAATAACCCTTGCTTTCGGTGAGGTTTTTTCCGCTGACGGGTCTGAAAATTCTTGCCGCAATCTGAACGGCATTTTCGCCCGAGATACGGACTATTCCGATTCCGCCCGGTGCATTCGGTGTTGCAACGGCGGCAATGGTGGTGTTATCCATATATATTCTTCCTTATTCGCAGATAAGCGGTATTCTTTGACCGGTAAGACGCTTTGCAATTCGGGTATAAGCGAGGGTTGAGGGCGAGAATTCGCCGGGTGCTGAGCCGATAACCGAACTGAAGCCGACGTTGATATCCCTCGGAATGATACCGATAAGCTGAACGCCCGTTTCATCGATACATTGGTCGATGTTGAGAAGTTTTCGTTTGCAGACGGGCTTCACTTCAAACATATTGATAACAAGGCGCACATCTTCAATACCCATTCTGCGAAGCTCGTCGAATGCTCTTGAACAGCTTCTTACGCAGACCGTATCGGGAGTTGAGATAACAATCGCCTTTTCTGCGGCGCAGGCGGCAAGGCGGAATCCCCTGTCTATTCCCGCAGGTGAATCTATAAAAATATAATCATATTCTTCCGAAAAGGATTTAAAAAGCTTTGATACGGCGGATTCGGTAAAATCGTCGCAGAAACTTCTTGGAGCAGTGAGCAGGTCAACATCGCCTTTGATAATCGCCTGCTGAGCTGAGCAACGGTCAAGAAGAAGGTCGCCCCAGTCAAAAACAACGTTTTCGGAAACTCCGAAAAGCAAATCGAGAGAGCGCAGACCGATATCGCAGTCTATGGCGAGAACCTTTTTGCCAAGCCTTGCAAGTGCTCTGCCTGCACCGGTTACGAAGGATGACTTACCCGAGCCGCCTTTTCCCGATGCAACAACGATAATTTCTGCCATACGGCATCGCTCCTTTCAATATAAGTTAATAATGAATAATAAATGGGTACGGGTGAAACCCGTCATTAATTTTTCATTATTCATTATTCATTTTTAGTTTTAATTAAGGAATCAGAACATTTTCTTCCTGATACGAATTCATAGTGTCGCTTTGGCTGAAATAATAGTCAACAATGGGTGCAACAACTGTTGAAAGCCTTGCGCCCGAGGTGAAGCCTTCGCCGACAACGGCAATCGCAAGCTCAGGATTCTCATAGGGAGCGAATGCGATAAGGAAACCGTTGTTGATTTTTACGGAATGACCGCCGAGCTGACGGATTTCCTGTGAAGTACCTGTTTTTGCTGCGATGGGAACATCCACGCCTGCAAAGAAGGTGTTGGCATAACGCTGACCTACTCTTCTCATACCGAGCCTTACCGTATCGAGAGCTTCGTCGGAAACAGAGAGCTGAGCAACGATTTCGGGTCTGTTTTCGATAATCGTCTGTGAATAATCATAGCTCTTGATGCTTTTTACAAAGCGGGTTTTATAGCGGGTGCCGCCGTTTGCGATGGTGGCACAGTAGTTTGCAAGCTGAATGGGAGTGAAGAGGTTACCGCCCTGACCGATGGCAGACTGAACGGTAAAACCGGGGAGCCATTTCTGATTGAGAGATGCTCTGTATTCGGGGCTGTCGAGCACGCCTGCAGCCTCGCCGAGTTCACATCCCGTCTTCTGACCGAGGCCGAGAACGGTTCTGTATTCGTTGATTTTGTCAATGCCGAGATTCTTGCCGACTTCATAGAAGAAGGTGTTGCAGGATTCATCAAGAGCGTTGACAACGTTGACAAATCTTGTGACATGGCTCTGTTCACACTTAAACTGCTGACCGAGATATTCATAATGACCCGAGCAGTATACGGTATCCGTGGGAGTGATAAGGCCCTCCTCAAGAGCGGCGAGAGCAACGGAGGGCTTCATTGTTGAGCCCGTTGCATATGTTGAGAGAAGTGCTCTGTTCCAGAGAGGAGCGGCGGGGTCTTCGTTGAGAGACTGTGCGTTTTCGGTGTACTGAGAAATATCGTAGGTCGGGTATGATGCACAGGCAAGAATATCGCCCGTTTTGCAGTTGAGAACAACAACTGCACCCGCAGAATCAACCATATTACCCTTTTCGCTGCCCGCATATTCGAGAAGCGTGTTGCGCAGGGCATCCTGAGCAACCTTCTGAACACCCGAATCGATTGTCAGCACAACGGTGTTGCCGTGAACGGGTTCCATTGTAACCTCGGTTGAACGGTTGCCTTCGCCGTCCCAATAAACGGTTTCTTCACCGTCTGTACCCTTTAGATACTCTTCCATTGCAGATTCAATACCGCTTTTGCCGATGAAATCGGTGATTTTATAGCCGCTGTCCTTAAGTTCCTTATATTCCTCGGCATCGATTGCACCCGTTCTTCCGAGAATATGAGGAGCAAGATAGCCGTCGGTATATTTTCTGATGGGAACAACCTGCAGGTCAACGCCCTGATAATAATCAGCGTTTTCCTTAACGAGTGAAACAACGGAATCGGGTACGTCGGAAGCAAAGGTGTAGGGATAACCGATGCTGAAGAAAAGATTTTTCATCTGATAGCGGACTGCCGCAATCTTAAGAGCATCGGTCAGAGAATATTCGGAAAGCTCAAATTCTCTGACGAGGGCATCAAAGCAGTTCTGCGCCGTTGCGTAGTCGTTGAGATTGAGCATGTCCTTGCTTTTCATTGTTTTTATTTCTTTTTCGCTGTCCGCTTTATAAGCGACAGCACCGTTTGCGTCAAGAACTAGAGGAAGATTGTTTATCCATTCAAGTTTATTATTTTCAAACAGACCGATGAGGCTGAGAATGATTTGATTTCTTTCTGCATTATCGGTCGGGAAATATGCATAGTCAAAAATCAATGAATAGCCCTGGTCATTATAGACGAGTTTTTTGCCGTTGCAGTCAACAACCTCGCCCCTTGCGGCGGGAATTGAAGCGGTTTTTTCGGAAACGGCTGAGCTTGCGGCATCATATTCGGGGCCGTCAATAATCTGAATCTTGACCAGGTCAAACGCAAAGAAAACAAAGAAGGCAACGAGCACAGAAACAGCTGCAATACGCCTTGTGCTGTTCATTTTTGTATGCATAATCTTACCTCCTTTTATAAGTTATTCTTCCGTGAATTTTTTATAAACTCCTCTGACGATGATGAAAGTGAGAGGAATAAAAAGAACGGTATAAAGTATACCGGGTATGTAATAACGAAGAAGCATAAACACGGGTCTGTCCAGCCCTGCAAGCGGGAAGTTGAATACCCAGTAGAGCAGGTTATAAAGCAGGGTTGCGGCAAAGCCGAGGATGCTTGCGGTAACAACATTGTTACGCATAATTGTGTTGATGAGCGTGCCGCAGATGAAGCCGACTGTCAGCAGAAAAAGAGCGTTGAAGCTTGCGCCGACGGTGAAAACATCCCAGAGTGCGCCCGCAAAAAGACCGAGGAGCATTCCGCAGATGTCACGCTCAAACATTGACATACACACAACTGCGGGTATAAGAAGCAAAGCCCTGACGCCGAAAGGCTGCGGAAAAAGTCCGTTTGTATTCTGAATAACGGATATCAGCAGCAGAATCAGTGCAAGGCATATCCTGCGGATTATTATGTTTTTGCGTTGTGATTCAAGTGTCATAACGTTCTTTAATGAAAAATGAATAATGAAAAATTAAAAATTAAGGGGCTGCGACAAAATATGAATGAAAAATGAAAAGTGAAGAATGAAAAATTAAGGGTCTGCGACGCTTATTATTATGAAATAACAAGATTCTTGAGCACATAGTGCGAAAGGTTCTTATATTCGGGTACGGGCAGCGCCCGTCATTAATTCTTCATTATTCATTCTTCATTATTCATTTTATTGATTCTGTCCGTCAAATTCGGTGATGATGAAAACATCGGTGATTTCGTCGAGGTCTGCGCCGGGCTCGATAACTGCGCTTGCGGAGATATCAACCGAGCCGTCAACGATATCGATAACCGTGCCGATGATGAGGTCTCTGGGGTAAATTCCGCCGATACCCGAGGTGCAGATAATGCCGCCCGAGGTAACGGCCGTTGAGGTTGAAAGACCGGGCATATGGCAGTGACCCTCCTGAGCGAGAGCAACTGTTGAGCTCACAAAGCCGAGGTCACGGGTGCGGATTTCATATGCACTGACGTTTACCTTGGGGTTGAGGATTGTGTTGACCGTGCAGCGGGTTGGAGTAACGGAGGCAACAACGCCGACGAGATATTTGCCGTAGATAACGGGGTCGTTGACGCTGATTCCGTTTGCCGAGCCTTTATTGAGGGTGAAAGAGCCGAGATGGTTTGCCGCATCCCTGCCGATAATGGCGGCTTCGGCAAAAACATAGTCGGAATGCTCTTCCTTGATTTCAAGAAATTCCTGATAGAATTCGTTTTTATGCTTTGCGTTTTCATAGTCGACAAGCTGATTCTTGAGAGAATCGATTTCGCCCTGCATCTGTTCAACCTGAGCGGCAAGCGCAGATGATGAACGGAACGATACGGGCAGGTTTGAGAGCTGAGCCGTAACGTAAGAAGATGCGCGGGAGAGCGGACCGAAAACAACGGCGGTTACTTTGGTAAACGGAGAAGAACCGCTCCTTGAGGCAACGGCAAACACCGAGCCTGCCAGCAAAGCGGCAGCAATAACTGCGAATATTTTAAATGCCGAGCTTTTCAAAAAGCGGATCATCGGTTATTCTCCTTAAAATCAGATGTATTTCTTATTGGTTGCAACGTTGAGGTCGGTATTTTCAAGGCAGATGCCTGTGCCGTCGGCAACGCAGTCGAGGGGATTTGCGGCAATGAGAACGGGAATCTTTGTTTCAGCCGCTATGAGCTTATCAAGACCTCTGAGCATTGCGCCGCCGCCCGTGAGCATAATTCCGCGGTCAATGATGTCTGCGGCAAGCTCGGGAGGAGTCTTTTCGAGGGTTGACTTAACGGAGTCAACAATCTGGGCAACGATGTCGCTCATTGCTTCGCGGACCTCTTCGCTCGAGATATCAACATTCTTGGGAAGACCGTCCATAAGGTTTCTGCCCTTGATGTTGACCGTGCCCTCACCTTCGTAGGGATAGGCGGAGCCGATTTTGATTTTGATATCCTCAGCGGTTCTTTCGCCGATGAGAAGATTATATTTTTTCTTGATATAGTTAATGATTGCCTCGTCGAAGTTATCTCCCGCAACCTTTGCGGAGTTTGCGGTAACAACCTCGCCCAGCGAGATAACGGCAACCTCCGAAGTGCCGCCGCCGATATCAACAACCATACTGCCCGTTGCGTCGCTTACGGGCAGACCTGCACCGATAGCCGCAGCCATAGGCTCTTCGATAAGGCTTACATATTTTGCGCCTGCGCTCTTTGCGGCATCGTAAACAGCCTTTCTTTCAACCTCGGTAACGCCCGAGGGAATGCAGATAAGAACACGGATTCTTGAAAACGGAGTTTTCTTTGTTGTGCGCTTGATGAATGCGGCAATCATTTCCGCAGTTATTTCGAAATCGGCAATAACGCCGTCTTTAAGGGGACGGACAGCTGTTATAGAGCCGGGAGTTCTGCCAATCATTTCCTTGGCTTCTGTGCCAACGGCAACAACTCTCGGGGGATTGCTTTTCTGGTCAACCGCAACAACGGAAGGCTCTCTGATAACAATGCCCTTGCCCTTGACAAATACAAGGGTGTTGGCGGTGCCGAGATCGATGCCTATATCCTGAGTAAAAAGCATTGTGTATGTCTCCTTAAGAATGAATTACTGGCGGAATTCGATTGTGCCGAGGATGCCGAGAATTTCGTCGAGGTCTTCGCTCATATTGCTTGTTGTTGAGCTGATTCGTGCAGTGTAGACGGTACCGGCATTCTCAAAGAAAATGTAACCCATATATGATGCAACGGGGTTGCCGTTTGCATCAACGGTGCCGTTATCGGGAATATAGAGTGAAATGAACTGAGCGTCCATATCGCCGACCTTTACGTTTTTATTTTCATAAACAGTGTTTTCAAACGAGCTTCTTGCAATGTTGAGTGCAGACTGAGTGCCTGACATTGCGGTGGAGAGGTCGCCGTCTCTTTCGTTGATAACGATAACATCCTCTGTGCCGTCACGCTTGATGCTCAGACCTGTGAAGCTCGATGCGTTTGACCAGCCGTTGGGAATGTTGATGAAGTATTTTTCGCATTCAACTCTGTCGCCGATAACGAGTGCGTGATCGAGAGCAACCTTGTTTGTTGCGTATTCGCCGTTATCGTCCTTGACCTGCTTGCCGTTTGCGTCTGTAACAAGAACAACGATGTTGCCGCTGTCGTCAATAACAACGTTGCCGTCTGCCTGAGTAACTGCGGCAAAATTTTCGCCTGCCTGATTGGTTACGAGTGCGCCGTCTTTGATTTTGCCCTTGCAGGCTGTGAAGCAAGTGAGAATGATAATAGCTGTAATAATGAGTGCAAAATATTTTTTCATAGTGACAAATCCTTTCTTATGCATCAATCAGCCGTTGAGAGCCTTGAATGCATCTTTGTTGTTTTTATAAAGAGTTTTATAAACCTCATAGTTGCGGTCGTAGACAGCTTTGTTTGCCTTGTTGGGAGTGAAGGTTTTCTTTGCGGGAATGAGCTTCTTTGCTTCGGCAACCTCGCCGATAACTCCGAGACCTACCGCCATAATAACCGCCGCACCGACTGCGCCAACATTCTGCGGGCTGTCAACAGTTTCAACGGTTTTGCCCGTTACATCGGCAAGAATCTGGCAGGTAACGTCGCTGAGTGCGCCGCCGCCGACAAATCTGACTGTATCCGAGGTTCTGATTTTCTTATCCTGGGTTTCGAGGAACCAGCGCATATGCATGCAAACGCCTTCGATAACGGAGCGGATAAGCTCTGTTTTGCCTACTTCAAGGCTTATGTTGAAGAACATTCCTCTTGAGTTGGGGTCTTCAAACGGGCAGCGGTTGCCGTGGAGCCACGGAGTGAAGATGACGCCCTGACTGCCTGCGGGGATTTCGTTGATAACCTTTGAAAGATAATCGTAAAGGTTGGTGTAAACTGTTTCGGGTGATTCGGCAACGTCTGTTTTGTTAAGGAAGATGCCGATTTCGTCAAGAGCAAGATGGTCTTTAACCCATTCGAGGCACTTGCCTGCGGTTTCAAGCTCTGCGAAGTAGTTGAACTTATTCTTCTGAGCTCCTACGATAGCGGCAATCATTGCCGATGCGTCAACGATGCTCTTGTCAACAACGGTTGAAACCCAGCCCGATGTGCCGTTATAGATATGAGTTTCGCCGAGACCTACGCTGCCTGCACCGACGCCGATGAGTGATGCGTCACCGCCGCCGCCGAAAACGGGAGTGCCCTCTTTAAGACCGAGCTCTGCCGCCGCCTTTGCGGTCAGACCGCCTGCCTTATCGGTGCATTCGATAAGCTCGGGCATATGGTCGGGGTTAACGCCGAGGAGCTTGCAGATTGTTTTGCTGAAGCCTTCCTTGCCCTTGCGGATGTCGTAAAGAAGAGTGCCGAATGCGGAGTCGGGAGTCATAACAAATTTATCGGTCATGCGGCAGATGAGGTATTCCTTAACATCGAGCCATTTATAAACCTTCTTGAAGTTTTCGGGTTCGTTTTCCTTGAGCCAGTTATATTTCCATACGGGGTCTTTAACACTTGCGGAAACTGCTCCCGTGATGATGAGAGAGGGAATGAGCTTGAAGATGTTGGCACCCGCAATCTGAATGCCGTTTGCAATGCCTTCCTTAATCTGCTTTCTTGCACGCTGGTCCATATAGCTGAATGCTCTGTGGACGGGCTTGCCGTTTTTATCAACGAGCACAAGACCCTGCATCTGCGAGCAGAAAGAGATTCCTTCAACCTGCTCGGGTTTGATATCGCATTTTGAAAAAACGGTTTTTGTTGTTGAGCAGATGGCTGCCCACCATTCGTCGGGGTCCTGCTCTGCGCCGCCGTCAGGCAGAATATAGAGCTTATATCCCTCCATTGCCGCGCTGAGAAGGGTTATTTCTTTTTCGATTTCAAAAAGACAGGTCTTAACGCCGGTTGTTCCTATGTCGTAGGAGATAACGTATTTTTTGCTCATAACTTCCTCCTGATATTATATATTTAAGAAGAATGCGTTTTAATTAATAAAATGTAACGAATAAGTAAAAAATTATGATTCTTCGGGGATTTTACAGCAATCAATCCATTGAAAAGCTTTTGAGCATTCAAAAAGCTCGTCGCATGAAAGCTCAATCGCACTGCTTGCGCTTCCCGCCGCAGGAAAAACGGATGAAAACCGCTTCATCGATTCGTCAAGATAAACTTTCACGTTATCTTTGATTGCAAAAGGACAGACACCGCCGACTGCGTGACCCACAAGCTCAATCGCTTCTTCGGGGGTCAGCATCTTTGCCTTGAAACCGAAAAAATCCTTGAATTTGCGGTTATCAACCTTTGCATCCCCCGCCGCAACGATGAGGAATGCCTCGCCGTCGGGATTTTTAAATGAAAGGGTTTTTGCGATTCTTGCGGGAATAACGCCCACAACTGCCGCCGCAAGCTCAACCGTTGCAGAGGATTCGGTGAACTCCCTCACCCTGCCGTCAAGGCCGAATTCGCGGAGATATTCTTTTACAGTTTCAACAGACATTTTGCCAATCATCCTTTAAAAAGGGTACACATATACACTATTACCCTATTATAATGTTTATTATAATAGAAATATAGCTGAAATACAAGAGAAATTTATAAAAAATACCCCCGAATTTTCATTCGGAGGCATTTAAAGATTAGGTTAAATTTTGTTTGTGTTAATGAATAATGAAAAATGAAAAGTTAAAAATTAATGGTCTGCGACGCATAATATATATTGCTCCGCAAAATTAATAATCGGGTAAGGGCCGAAGCCCTTCCGAAATTATTCATTATTCATTTTTAATTATTAATTTATATTTAACGAAGTTATCAGATCTTTGACGGAGCAACACGGTTCTTTCTGTGCTTTTCGTGGGGTTTGGGTTCGATGTTGCCTGCTTTTGTGAGTGCGATTTTGGTGAGCACGGGACCGAAGAGCTCGTAGATGAGAACAGAGAAAAGAACGATGTTTCTTATCATCGCACCGACCTCGCCGAGCTCCATTGCGGTAACGCTCATTCCGAGGGCAACGCCCGCCTGCGGAAGCAGGGTGATACCGAGGTATTTGGTTGTTTTTTGGTCGCATTTCATCAGCTTTGCACTGCCGTATGCACCGAAATATTTACCGAGCGAACGGGCGATGATGTATGCCGCACCGATTCCGACTATTGCAATATCCTTGAACACTCCGAGCTCAAGCTCCGCACCGCTGAGAACAAAGAAAAGTGCGAAGAGAGGAACGGTCCATTTGTCTGTTTTTTCCATAATTTCTGCCGAGAAATCGCAGACGTTGCAGAAGATTGTGCCGAGCATCATACATACAAGAAGAACGGAGAAACCGATGTGAACACCGCCTATTTCAAACTTTATCATTGAAAGGGCAACGGTGAAGATTACGCAGGTGATTGAGAGGGTAAGACGCTTGCTGTTGGAGCTGAAAAATCTCTCGAAAAGCGAGAAAAGAAGACCCATAACAAGACCGAGAAGAAGCGATGCAACGATTTCGATAATCGGCTCAAGTATAATGGCCTTCATATTGAATTCGCCGTGTTCAACAGCTTTTGCAATGCCGAATGAAACCGCAAAGATAATAAGACCTACGGCATCGTCGATGGCAACGATGGGAAGAAGAAGGTCGGTCAGCTTACCCTTTGCTTTATACTGACGGACAACCATAAGTGTTGCGGCGGGAGCGGTTGCGGCAGCGATTGCGCCGAGGGTGATTGCCATTGAAAGAGGGAGCTTTTCTTCGCCGAGAATGAAGTGGAGACCGATGAGCACCGCATCAACAAGGAGCGTTGCAACAAGAGCCTGAAAAATACCGATGAAGGTTGCTGTTTTGCCGAGTTTTTTGAGCTGTGAGAGTCTGAATTCGTTGCCGATTGCGAATGCGATAAAACCGAGTGCAATATCGGCAAAAAGCTCGAATTCCTTAACGTTTTCAACAGAAGTGAAGCCCAGTCCTTCGATTCCGAGTCTGCCGAGAAAATAGGGTCCGATGATGATACCCGCAACGAGATATGAGGTTACGGAAGGCAGACCGAGAGGCTTCGCAATACGGGACATTATAAGACCCGCGCCGAGAGCGATGGAGATACAAAACAAAGTTTCCATAATTTTTCGCCTGATTTCTTTAATATTTTTTTATCCTGAATAGGTATATCATAACGAAACGCCAAAGTCAAGCAAAGTTTGACAGATTTTATTGACGGATTTTCAAGATTTTTTATATACATTTTATATATTTGGGTTAAATCATTGTTTATGAGATGGTTTTCAAATGAAAAATGAAAAGTGAATAATGAAAAATTGAGGACGGGTTTCACCCGTACCCGATTATATTCGGTCATAGGCGAAGCGTATCCGAAATTTTTCATTCTTCATTATTAATTATTCATTTAAAACAAAAACGGCAGGAATAATCCTGCCGTTAATAATCAGTTTATTCAGCTGAGCTCGGGGATGAATGCATCGTGAACTGCGGAAACAGCCTTGTCTGCATCTGCGATGTCGATGAGAACGGAAATCTTGATTTCGCTTGTTGCGATCATCTGGATGTTGATATCGCTCTCGAAAAGAGCCTCAAACATCTTTGCGGCGATGCCGGGATGTGATTCCATGCCTGCGCCGACAACGGAAACCTTTGCAACATCTGTGTCGCAGATAACTTCGAGGCCTTCAAGAAGGTCGAGAGCCTTAAGAGTTTCAACGGTGTCATCCATGTGTGACTTTGTTGTGGTGAAGGTGATATCCTTTGTATCTCCTCTGCCTACTGACTGAAGGATGATATCAACGTTAACATTCTTTGCGGCGAGCTTGCCGAAGATTTTGTATGCGATTCCGGGAACGTTGGGAACACCGATGATTGAAATACGGGCAACGTCTGTGTCCTTTGTTACACCTCTTACGAGCATTTTTTCCATATTAGCTACCTCCTTGACAATTGTACCGGGTTTACGCACAAGGCTTGAGAGAACCTCGAGCTTAACATTATATTTCTTAGCCATTTCTACCGAACGGTTGTTGAGAACCTGAGCACCGAGAGTTGCAAGCTCAAGCATTTCGTCATAAGTGATTTCATTGAGCTTAACCGCACCGGGAACCTTTCTGGGGTCTGCAGTGTAAACGCCTTCAACGTCGGTGTAAATCTGGCAGCGGTCTGCGTGCATAGCTGCTGCGATTGCAACTGCGCTTGTGTCTGAACCGCCTCTGCCGAGGGTTGTTAAATCGTCATACTTGTTGAGACCCTGGAAGCCTGCAACAACAACGATATTTTTCTTTGCGATTTCCATCTTGATGCGGTCAGCGTTAACCTTCTTGATTCTTGCGCTGCCGTAGGTGGAGTTGGTTGAGAAGCCTGCCTGCCAGCCGAGAAGTGAGCAAGCGGGGTAGCCGAGGCTTTCGATAGCCATGGCGAGGAGTGAAATGGAAATCTGTTCGCCCGAGGCAAGGAGCATATCCATTTCTCTCTTTGAGCCCTTGGGATTGATTTCCATTGCTTTTTCGATGAGGTCGTCGGTTGTGTCGCCCTGAGCGGAAACAACAACAACAACGTCATTGCCTTCTTTGTATGAATCGGTAACGATTCTTGCAACGTTCATCACTCTTTCGGCGTTTGCAACGGAGCTGCCGCCGAATTTCATAACAATAAGTGCCATATTGTGGAACCTCCGTAGAATAAAATACAGTTGAATGAATAATGAAAAGTGAAAAATGAAAAATTAAGGGGCTGCGCCGCTTTTGTATATTGGGTACGGGTGAAACCCGTCCTTAATTCTTCATTATTCATTATTAATTTTTCATTGATTAATAATCTGTTATTCTGATAACAGATTCAACCTTTGCTTCGGTAATCTGAGCAAGTTTTTCGGCAAGCTCTTTTTCCGAAATCATATCGGTTGTGAATGCGATTTCGCCTTCGGGAGCGTTTTCTCTTGTGAGCATTTTCACTGCACCGAAAAGGCTGTTGATATGGGTGAGAGCAGCTGCGGCGTTTTCGGTTGTTGCTCTGATATAAACCGAAGAAACGCTTTCTTCGAAGTCTGCAACGTAGCCGGACTCGCTGTCCTGCCAACCGAAGAACTTCTTGCGCTCCATATGTCTTGCGCAGTCGATAACGTCTGCAACAACGGCGCTTGCGGTGGGCATTTTGCCTGCGCCCTTGCCGTAGAACACAACGTCGCCGATAGCGTCGCCTCTTACGAGGATTGCGTTGAATACGTCGTCAACCGATGCAAGCTGGCTGTGATTCTGAACGAATGCGGGTGAAACCATAACCGAAACCTTGCCGCTTTCGAGGAGCTTTGCTCTTGCAATGAGCTTGATAACGCCGCCCCATGAGCGTGCATAGTCAACATCGGCAAGGTCAATCTTGCGGATGCCTTCGGTATGTACCGATTCGGGATAAACGTGCTTGCCGAAGCAGAGAGCTGCGAGGATGCAGATTTTTCTGCAGGCATCGTGACCGTCAACATCGGCGGAGGGGTCACGCTCTGCATAGCCGTTTTTCTGAGCGAGAAGAAGAGCTTCGTCGAAGTTCATTCCGTCGCTTATCATCTTTGTGAGAATAAAGTTTGTGGTACCGTTGAGGATACCTGCGATTTCGTCAATGTCGTTTGCGGCAAGGCACTGGCTGATGGGTCTGATAATGGGAATACCGCCGCCGACGCTTGCTTCAAAGAGGAAGTTGACGTTGTTTTCGTCTGCAACCTTGAGAAGCTCACAGCCCTTTGCGGCAACAAGCTCTTTGTTTGAGGTTACAACATTCTTGCCTGCCTTGAGGCTTGCAAGCACATATTCGTATGCGGGATGAAGACCGCCCATTGTTTCAACAACGATGCCTACTTCGTCATCCTCAACGATTTTTGAAAAATCGGTGATAAGAAGATGCTCATAGGGGTCGCCGGGGAAGGTGCGTCTGTCAAGAATATACTTGAGCTGCATATCGCCCTGCAGACTCTTCTTAACGATATGGTCGTGGTTTTTATTGAGCAGAGTCGCAACGCCGGAGCCGACTACGCCGTAGCCCATTATAGCAACATACATCCGGATCTCTCCTTTTCAGTATATAATATCATAAATAAAATTGATTAGAAAACATTTTAACATATATTTTCAAAAATATAAAGAGTAAATTTCAATATTTCCGATATTTATTAAGTTTTTGTATATTTTTTATTACAATAATTGCCTTTTTGTGAAAATTGGTGTAAAATAACGGTACAAACACCTTATGGGGGACTTGAAAATATGGGAATTACGGAAAAAAGGCGGGCAACGCTGATAAGCATGGTCTACTATGCTTTTATTGTTGCGGCGTTCTATCTGTTTATGAAATATGCCTTCGGGCTTGTTTCGCCGTTTCTGATTGCAATTGCAATTGCGGTTATGCTGCAGACGCCCATCAGAAAAATCTCGGAAAAAACAAAAATAAAAAAACCGATAGTCGGTGCGGTTTCCGTGCTGCTGATTATCTCGGTTATTATCACTGCCGTTGTGCTCGTCGGCTATAGGCTTTTTGTTGAATTCAAGGGTCTCGGCGAATACCTGATGGGATTTGTTTCGGATATTCCGAATCTTATCCGCACGGCAGAGGCTTGGATTCTTGCAAGGCTGAGCGTTCTGCCCGATGCATTTGAGGCAACGGTAGCCGATGCGATAACGGGCATCGTTGATAACCTTCTTCTCGCAACCCAGTCTGAGCAGATAGCCGACACCGTGCCGTCAATCGGACTGAGCAGCTTTGATTTTTCGGTTATCACAACTCCGCTCGGAGGTCTGCTTTCAACAGCAATGCAGATTCCTTCAATTTTTGCGGCTGTCCTCATTGGTATAATAGCATGTTTCTTCATAACCTGTGACTACGACGGCTTCACTAAAATGATAAAGCAGAATATTTCGGAGGAGCACTGCACGGCTGTTATCAAAACCAAAAAGCTTTTCAGCGACATTCTCGGCAAGATGGTGAAATCCTATGCAACGCTGATTTTCATCACCTTCTGCGAGGTTTCGATAGGTCTTAATATCCTCAAACTTATCGGTGTTTATGACGGAGGATATATCATTGCGCTTTCGGTTGTGACGGCAATTGTTGATATTCTTCCCGTTCTCGGCACGGGAACGATTCTTATTCCATGGGCGGTGTTCAACCTCTTTACGGGCAATATCGGTCTGGGAATCGGACTTATCGTTCTTTATGCGCTGATAACGGTTATCCGTCAGATTCTTGAGCCGAGGCTTGTTTCGATGAATATCGGCATTCATCCCGCAGTAACGCTTCTCGGAATGTATCTCGGCGTAAGACTTTTCGGTGTGCTGGGTATTTTTATTCTTCCCATCACATTCTTCCTTATCAAGGCTCTCAACGACGAGGGAATAATTCACCTCTGGGGACAGAGCAGAGAAAAAAATCAATAATTTCAGACCGCATTCACTTGACTGTGAGTGCGGTTTTTTAAAATTCTTAATTGAAAATTAATCAGAATGTGGGGTTGAATTCTTTCATATCGTTTATTTGGAGATGTTTTTGTTCAGTTTTGTCGCAGAAATACTAATTTATTTGAACTTTTTTCAATTTTATTATAAAAAATCACAAAAAAATTATTGAAATGGGAAAACTTTTGTGATATAATTCTACTAAATCAGCGCTTTAAACGAATAAAAATTTATTTTTTAGTCCCAAGCGGATATATACCAAGGAGGAAACCCCATGAAATCTTACAGCGCAAAAGACATCAGAAACATCGTCATTGCCGGCCACGGCGGACGAGGCAAAACAACTCTTGCAGAGGCAATGCTTTATGTATCCAATGCAACAGACAGACTCGGCAGAGTAACCGACGGCAACACCGTTATGGACTTTGACGCAGAAGAAAAGAGAAGAAAGTGTTCAATAGCTTCGGCTGTTGCTTCATATGAATGGAAAAATACAAAGATTAATATTATAGACACCCCGGGTCTTTTTGACTTTGCGGGCGGCATGAGCGAAGGTATGCGTGCAGCAGGTGCGGTTCTTATCGTTCTTGCTTCGGGCAGCACACTCGACGTCGGCGCAGAAAAGGCTTATAAGGCTGCAACCGAAAGAGGCATCAACAAGATGTTCGCAATCACAAAGTGCGACGCTGAAAACGCTCATTTCTATAAGACCTTTGATTCTCTTCAGGAGGAATACGGCAACAAGATCTGCCCCGTAGTTGTTCCCTATGTTGAGGGCGACAAGGTTATTTCTTATGTTGACTTTTCAAGAAACGAAGCTTTCTCATATAAGG
>JAZNRG010000076.1:0-7510 GCA_045590575.1 Acutalibacteraceae bacterium
ATACCGACTGTGCTGAGGAAGTATTTGCAAAGGCTGAGGCAGCCCTTGAATTCTTCTTCGAGCTGGTCGGGACGGAGAACGAGGTGACCCTCTGAAATCGTGAACTGACGAACGCGGATAAGACCGTGCATTTCGCCCGAATCTTCGTTACGGAAGAGAGTTGAGGTTTCGCCCAATCTCATGGGAAGGTCACGGTAGCTTCTTGCGCTGTTGAGATAAACCTGATACTGGAAGGGGCAGGTCATCGGACGCAGTGCGAGGCATTCCTTCTCTTCATCGTCGGGATCGCCGAGGATGAACATACCGTCACGGTAATGATCCCAGTGGCCTGAGATTCTGTAAAGATCTCTCTTTGCCATAAGGGGAGTTTTTGTGAGAAGATAGCCGTTCTTCTGTTCAACGTCTTCAACCCATCTCTGAAGGAGCTGGATTACTCTTGCGCCCTTGGGCATAAGAATGGGAAGACCCTGGCCGATTGATTCAACGGTTGTGAAATATCCGAGTTCTCTGCCGATTTTGTTATGGTCACGCTTCTTTGCTTCTTCAATAGCTTCAAGGTGAGCTTCGAGGTCCTCTTTCTTTGTGAAAGCGGTGCCGTAAACTCTCTGGAGCATCTTGTTGTTGGAGTCGCCTCTCCAATATGCGCCCGTGCATGATGTGAGCTTAAAAGCCTTGATTCTGCTTGTGTCGGGGATATGAGGGCCTGCGCAGAGTTCGTCGAATTCGCCCTGTTTATAGAATGAAATCTTTTCACCCTTATCGGAATGCTCTTTGATAAGCTCAACCTTGAAGGTTTCGCATCTCTCTTCCATCATCTTTATTGCATCTTCGGGGTCAAGCTCATACTTTTCAAGAGTAAGACCTTCCTTGACGATTTTTTTCATCTCTGCTTCGATTTTTTCGAGAACTTCGGGAGTGAAGGGTACGTCAACATCAAAATCATAGTAGAAGCCGTTATCGATAGCGGGGCCGATAGCGAGCTTTGCGTTGGGGTAAAGTCTTTTGACAGCCTGAGCAAGAACGTGAGAAGCGGTGTGGCGGAGTGCCCACTTGCCGTCTGCATCGTCGAAAGTGAGGATTTCAAGCTCGCAGTCCTTTTCGATGGGGGTTCTCAGGTCGCAAACAACTCCGTCGATTTTGCAAACACAAGCAGCCTTGTAAAGTCCCATGCCGAGGCTTTTTGTGATTTCCATAGCGGTTGTGCCGTTTTCGAATTCCTTAACGACGCCGCCTTTGAGGGTGACATTTACCATATTTATCAAATCCTTTCATAGTTTACAATATTTAATTCGCAGTTCATAATGCGCAATTCGCAATTAAGGGTCTGCAACGCAAAATATAATCGGTTATAGGCGGAGCCTATCCTTAACATTCCGCAAGGAATATTTCATTTTCGAAGAAAATACCACATTGCATCGCAATATATCACACACCGTCAGGCGTATATCGTTTTTGTGCTTCGCACAAAACAAAAAGCTCCATCCTGTGTAAAAACAGGATGAAGCATAATATACTCCACGGTTCCACCCGTCATTCCGATTATAAAATCGGCTCTCGGCAGCCTTAACGCAGCTGATACGGCACACCTTGAATACGGCGGCACTCGGCAGGCGGTAGCGGTTTGCGGGTTTTTGCCGTTCTTTCAGCCAATGAAACGGCTCTCTGATAAAAACTCCGTTGCAAACAGCCTTCTGCTTCAACGATTTCTTTATTGTAACTATATTATCACTCGCTCAGGTTAAAGTCAATAGAAAAAATAATGAAATATTCATAAAAAACTTGACAATATCCTTTTAAAAGTATACTATTAATACAATGGTGTTATTTTGTGCCAAGAGGGATGATTTTTCATCCAAAAACACCATTGGTTGATTTTTCGTCAAATTTCTATATTGACTTATTTATTAGAAAAGTCACAAAAAAATCAAAAAGGAGGTACGCAAAAACTTGGATAACATTGCAGTAATTCTTATTGCCGCTGCTGTTGCACTCGTTGTCGGCGTTGCTGTCGGCTTTGTGCTCGGCGGTTTACATAGGAAGAAGGTTGCCGAGGCAGCTATCGGCTCCGCTGAAAAAGAAGCAAACAAAATTATCAGCGATGCCATTGCAACAGCCGAAGCAAAGAAAAAGGAATCCATCCTTGAAGCAAAGGATGAAATCCACAAGCAGAGAACAGAAACAGAAAAAGAGCTCCGCGAAAGACGCAACGAAGTTCAGCGTATGGAGCGCCGCATCACCCAGAAGGAAGAAAGCCTTGACAAAAAGAGCGATAACCTCGAAAAGAAAGAGGAAGTGCTTAACGGTAAGATTAAGGCGGCAGACGAACGCCTTGAAGAAATCGAGAGCATAAAGAAGAGCCAGTTTGATATGCTCGAGAGAATTTCGGGGTTCACCAAAGAGCAGGCTAAGGAGCATATCCTTAAGACCCTCGAGGATGACCTTGTTCATGAAAAGGCTCTCAAGATTCAGGAAATCGAGCAGAGAACAAAGGACGATGCAGATTCTCTTGCAAGAGAAATTATCACAACAGCTATTCAGCGCTGCGCTGCTGACCACGCATCGGAAGCAACCGTATCGGTTGTTGCTCTTCCCAACGATGAAATGAAGGGCAGAATCATCGGCCGTGAAGGCAGAAACGTAAGAACTCTTGAAATGATAACAGGTGTTGACCTTATCATTGACGATACTCCCGAGGCAATCACGGTTTCGAGCTTTGACCCCGTGCGCAGAGAAATCGCACGCCTCACTCTCGAAAAACTTATTTCCGACGGCAGAATTCATCCCGCAAGAATCGAAGAAATGTATGAAAAGGCAAAGCGTGAGGTTGAGCAGACCATCAAGCAGACCGGTGAGCATGCAGTTATCGATGCGGGTGTGAATAACGTTCATCCCGAAATTGTCAAGCTTATCGGCCGTCTCAGATACCGCACAAGCTACGGTCAGAACGTTCTTAACCATTCGCTTGAGGTATCCTACATTGCGGGTCTTATGGCTTCGGAACTTGGCACCGACGTCAAGACTGCAAAGAGAGCAGGCTTGCTCCACGATATCGGTAAGGCACTCGACCACGAAATGGAAGGCTCCCACGTTGACCTCGGCGTTGAGTTTGCAAAGAGATATAAAGAAAACGATAATATCCTTCACGCAATCAAGGCTCACCACGGCGAAGTTGAAGCAAAGAGCATTACCGCAGTTCTTGTTCAGGCCGCAGACGCAATTTCAGCTGCAAGACCCGGTGCAAGACGTGAGGATGTTCAGAACTATGTCAAGCGTCTTGAAAAGCTTGAAGAAATCGCAAATTCATTTGAAGGCGTTGACCGTTCATTCGCTATCCAGGCGGGTCGCGAAGTCAGAATTATGGTTAAGCCCGAAATCGTCAATGACGAAAAGATGGTTCTTCTCGCAAGAGATGTTGCTAAGAAGATTGAGGACAGTATGGAATATCCCGGTCAGATCAAAGTTAACCTTATCAGAGAAAGCAGAACCACAGATTACGCAAAATAAAAAAATGGGGGCTGCAAACGCAGTCCCCATTTTAAATTTCAGTATGATGAAAGGAGACAAAATGAATATTCTCGTTATCGGAGATGTTGTCTCCGCCAAGGGCTGTGAATTTCTTCGCAGCGTTTTACCAACCTTCAAAAAAGTCAAGGGAATTGATTTCTGCATTGCCAACGGCGAAAACTCCGCAGTCGGCAACGGGATAACTCCGTTCTCTGCACAGTATCTTTTTGACAGCGGAGTGGACTTTATTACCACGGGCAACCACGTTTACCGCCGCAGAGAATTCTATGAAATGCTCGATGAAAGAGAAGATATTATCAGACCCGCAAATTTCTTCAAGGGCAATCCCGGCAGGGGATACGCCGTTGTGGATATGGGTTTCACAAAAATCGGTATAATCAATCTTGCGGGAACGGTTTATATGGACCAATGCAACAATCCGTTCACCGTTATCGATGAAGTGCTCCCGAAGATTGATGACTGCAAAATAAAATTAGTTGATTTTCACGCAGAGGCTACCGCCGAAAAAAGAGCTATGGGATTTTATCTTGACGGCAGGGTGTCTGCTGTTTTCGGCACTCATACCCACGTTATGACGAACGATGCGCAGATTCTTCCCAATGGCACGGCATATATTACCGATATCGGTATGACCGGACCCAAGCAGTCCGTTCTGGGAGTTAAACCCGAGATTTCGATTGACTGGCTCCGCACCGGTATGCCTGCAAGGTTCGACACAGCCGAGGGCGACTGTATGATGAACGGCTGTATTTTTGAAATTGACAATAAGACGGGCAAGGTTATTAACGTTGAACCCGTAAATATAGAGTGATTTTATGCAAAAACTTCTGAGTTATATGCGCTCCGCCTGCCAGCAGTATGATATGATAAAAGAAGGCGACAGAATAGCCGTCGGCGTATCGGGCGGCAAGGATTCAATAGCCTTGCTTGCGGCAATGGCGGATTTGCGCAGATTTTATCCCGAAAAATTCGAGCTTGTTGCAATAACTCTTGACCCCCGTTTCGGCGGAGAGGATGCCGATTATTCGGCTATTGAGGAGCTTTGCGGAAAGCTTGATGTTGAATACATTATAAAAAGAACACAGCTTGCCGAGGTTATTTTTGAGATTAGAAAAGAGAGTAACCCCTGCAGTTTGTGTGCAAGAATGCGCAGAGGTGCGCTTCACGATGCGGCGAAAGCGGCGGGCTGCAATAAAATTGCGCTCGGGCATCATCTCGACGATGTTGCCGAAACGTTTATTATGAATCTTTTCAACGGCGGCACGCTTGACTGCTTTATGCCCGTCACCTATCTTTCAAGAAAAGATATTTATATGATAAGACCCATGATTTTTGCAAGAGAGAGCGACTGCGCAAGAGTTGTGCGCAGAGGAGAATTGCCCACCGTAAAGAGCAAATGTCCTGCTGACGGCACAACAGAAAGGCAGGAGGTCAAGGAATTCCTCAATTCATTGGAGAAAAAATACGGCAATGTCCGTGAAAAAATCCTCGGTGCAATGCAGAGGAAAGAAATTAACGGTTATTGATATGGATTTACCGAAAAGAAAACGCAACAGGTTAAAGGGTTACAGTTATTCACAAAATGGGATATATTTTCTGACGGTTTGCACCAGGAATAAAGAGTGTATATTAGGTAAGGTTGTAGGGGGCGGCGACCTCGACGCCCCGCAAATGATTTTATCTGATTACGGAGAGATTGTTGAGAAGTATATTCAATCGATAGAAAACGCATACAACGATATCAAGCTGATGAATTATGTGGTTATGCCCAATCACATACATTTGATTGTTATGCTTTATTCAGATAATAATATTTACCATAAAAGTGAATCGAAAACATCGGCAAACGATGCGGTGCCTGTTATGGTTTCGGCTTTTAAAAAGCTTGTTAACAAGGAAATCGGATTCAATATATGGCATCGTTCTTATCATGACCACGTTATAAGAAGCGAAAAAGGATTTGAAACAATATGGGATTATGTAGAAGATAATCCTGCAAGGTGGAAAAAAGATTGCTTTTATTGCGACTGATTGTGCAACTCTGTTGTTCTCGGGACGTCGGGTCGCCGTCCCCTACAAATTGCTAAGGAGATAAACAAATGATACTTTCAGATAAAACACTCACAAAAATGCTTGAAGAAGGCACGCTTGTTGCAGAACCTATCGAGCCTGCACAGATTCAGCCCGCAAGCATTGATATAAGACTCGGCAACACTTTCAGCATTGTTAAAGATTCCTCAACGGGAATTATAAATCTTGCCGATAAAATCGAATACGAAACCATTGAAACCGACACCTATGTTCTGCTCCCCGGGCAGTTTGTTCTTGCAACAACTATGGAATATTTTGAGCTTCCCGATGATCTGACTGCTTTTGTTGAAGGCAGAAGCTCGCTCGGCAGAATGGGTCTGTTCATTCAGAATGCAGGCTGGGTTGACCCCGGATTCAAGGGTGAAATCACACTTGAGCTTTTCAATGCAAACCGCTGTGCGATCGAGCTTAAAGCAGGTCGCAGAGTGGGTCAGCTTGTATTTGCAAAGATGGACGAAAAAGCACTCAATCCCTACAGAGGTAAATATCAGGGACAAAGAGGCGCAACGGGTTCAAGAGTATTTCAGGATAAGGAAATAAAATAAACCCCACGGAAGGATGATATATATGAAATACGCAGTTATACTTTATGACGGAATGGCGGATTATCCCGTTCCCGCACTCGGCGGCAAAACCCCCATGGAGCTTGCAAAAAAACCGAATTTTGATGCTCTTGCAAAGAAGGGCAGAGTCGGTCTTGTGAAAACCGTTGCCGACGGACTCAAGCCCGGTAGCGACGTTGCAAATCTCAGCGTTCTCGGCTACGACCCCAAGGTTTGTTACACGGGCCGTTCACCGCTTGAGGCAGTAAGCATCGGTGTTAAAATGAAGGATACCGATGTTGCTCTCAGATGCAATGTTGTTACCCTCAGCGACGAAGAAAACTACGAAGATAAAACAATGATTGACTATTCCGCAGGCGATATTTCAAGCGAGGATGCGGCAGAAATTATCAAAACCGTTCAGGAGCATTTCGGCAACGATGAATTCAGATATTATAACGGTGTAAGCTACCGTCACTGTCTTATCTGGAACAACGGCACAACCGACCTCGGTAAGATGACTCCTCCCCACGACATTTCGGGCAGAGTGGTCGGTGAATATCTTTCAACCGCTCCCAATGCCGAAAAGCTTATTGCGATGATGAAAGAAAGCTATGAGCTTCTCAAAGACCACCCCGTTAACAAAAAGAGAATCGCAGATGGCAAGGCTCCCGCAAACTCAATCTGGCTCTGGGGCGAGGGCAGCAAGCCCGCTCTTTCCGATTTTGAAGAAACCTACGGCGTGAAGGGCAGCATCGTTTCCGCAGTTGATCTCCTCAAGGGTATCGCAATCTGCGCAGGTATGGGTGTCCCGGAGGTTGAGGGCGCAACGGGTTATATTGACACAAACTTCGAGGGCAAGGCTCAGGCTGCTGTTGACGAATGGAAGAATGGCAAGGACCTTGTTTATATCCATATCGAAGCTCCGGACGAATGCGGTCACAGAAACGAACCCGAAAACAAAATCAGAGCAATCGAGCTTATCGACGAGAGAGTTCTTCCCATCGTTCTTGATTATCTTAACGGCTGCGGCGAGGATTATAAGATAATGATTCTCCCCGACCACCCCACACCCATCGTTACGAAAACTCACGCATCAGACCCCGTACCCTTTATGATTTACCATAAAAACGGCGAGGTTGAGGGCGTTGAAACAATAAACGAAATCACAGCCAAGGCAACAGGCGACTTTGTTGAAGTTGGCTGCGGACTGATGAAAGAATTTTTGGAGGCATAAAAATGAGCTATAAAATTAACACAAAATGCATTCTGAGCGGTTATTCGCCCAAAAACGGCGAGCCCAGACAGGTGCCCGTATATCAGAGCACAACTTATAAATATGATTCAAGCGT
>JAZNRG010000077.1:0-18792 GCA_045590575.1 Acutalibacteraceae bacterium
ATAAAAGGCTTCTCGAAGGTGACGGCGAGGGTGAAGGATATAACAATCACCTTTGGCGGAAAAGTTGAGGAGGTTGAATTCACGGGCGGCGTTTTCTCAAAGATAATCAGACCCGAGGAGGGACAGACGGTGTTTGAGGTGACACTTGACCCGATTGAGAATTCGGGGGAAGTTTTTGTTTTCGTGAACGTTCTTACAACCTACGGATACAGAAGCTCGAAGTCGCTTTCTTTCACCGTACTCGATTATTCGCCGCCGACGCTGAAGATGAAAACGGCAAAACGTTTTTATGATAACGGTGATGAGCGGATATACATTGAAAGCTCATCCGACGCAGACAAGACTTTGGGATATCCGATTGAACTTGAAGGCGAAATACTGCCGTGCACGATGAAGGACGGAGAAACACAGCTCTGCAGTATCACTGAGATAAATACAAAGGCTCAGCTTATAAGAATAAATGACCTGAGCACGGCGGAAATTGAGCTTATAACCGAAGGAAACAGATTCTCTTTCGAAAATATTGTTTTCTTTGAAGACGGGAAAGACGGCATCGAAATCTTCTGCGCTTACGAGCTGAGAGTTTTCTGCGCCGATTCTTCTAAGAGGAAATACACTCTTGCATACCGCATCAACACACTCGGTACGGCATTTCATCTGAAGGCGGGCGGAAGAGGAGCAAAATTCGGCGGATATGCAACGGAAGACGATTTGCTTGAGAGTGACTGGAAAATCCGAGGTAACGACGGTCTTGAAATCAAAGGTGATACATCACTGCAGAAAATGACGGCGACAAAGCTCTGCATCGGAGAGGATGAGACCGAATATAAAGGAGTCGGGCCCGGAGAAAACAACATTGCAAAGGGCAATCACGGGCACGGCTTCATCGGAGCAGACGGAAAACTCTACGATGCCGAAGGAAACGTTCAAAAAAAAACGGTTCTCGTGACCGATGACGAAGGAAACATCATCGGAGCTTATAATCTGACAAGCGATTTTCTGCTTATGGCGACGGATGACGGCGTTATGAAGCCTGCAGGTGAGGAGGCATCGGCAGGGACGGCAGAAAGCGGATTCTGTTATGCCGACCATATTCATCCTTACAGCGGTTTGTGGAAGAACGATGAAGAATACAGAATTCTTCTCGACAGAGTTGATGTGCTCGAAAAAATGTCGAATCTTTTATAAAGCGGAGGAATGAGAATGACACTTGTGACAGACGAAAACGGCGTTATCAAAGGCGAGGAGAATCTGAGCCCTGCATATTTTGAAATTGCAAGCAGCAATATTATAAGCCCCGAGAGCGAGCCCGGAAGAACGAAGGGGAGCTTCGGCAACGAAGGAAGCAAGCTCTGCTGCGCTGACCACGTACATCGGCATACGAACGCCTGGTACGGCGATGCTGATATCAGACAGCTTGAAAACAAACTTGATGCCATTCAGCTTGCATTTGAGAGGGAAATTGACAAGGACCTCAACAAGGCATTCGGATTATTTCTTGACATAGGAAAGAGAATCGTTAAATTCGGCATTTACTGCGTTGTTGTTATTTCTGAAGAGCTTGCGAAAATTTCTCCTTCACTTATCAACTTCCTCATAAGGCTTCTAAACAGAATGGTGAAGCTCGGCATTAAAGAGGTTGAGGTTGACGGAGAGAACGTTGACGTTAAAAATCTCTCGGAGGAGCTTGAAAAAACATTATAAAAAGGAGACGGAAAGATGGGAACTGCTAAAAAGAAAAATAACCTGAGCTTTGATGTGGCTGACATTGCGGGAACGTTCAAGCCGCAGGCTGCTCAGGTGAAAGAAAACATCAAAAGCGGAGTTAACAATTTCATTGAAGGAGTTAAAGAAACGGCACAGACGGTGGGCGAGGCTGTGCCCGGTGTTACAAGCATCGGCCAGGCCCTCAAGAGCTATGCGAATATGAATAATTATGCCGCTGAACAGAAAGAGGCGGAGGAGAAACTTGCGATTATTGAGCAGAATTCTCCGACATATAAGCAGAGTGATGAGCTGACAGCTCTTAAGGGCCAGCTTCAGCAGGTTGAAAATGAAAAGCCTGCACCTTTTGAAAACAAATATCAGCAGCAGATTGATGCTCTGCTTGACAAGGTGACGAATCGGGAGCCTTTCAAATATGATTTCAGCACTGACCCGAACTGGCTTGCCGCTTCGGAGCAATACAAGAGAAATGCTCTTCTCTCAATGGAGAACGCTATGGGCGAAGCTCTCGGAAACAGCGGCGGCTACGGCAGCAGCTATGCTCAGCAGGTGGGCCAGCAGGCATACCAGCAGGAGATAAGCGAAATGACTGCGATGATACCCGAGTTTGCGGGGCAGGCACTCAACGTGTGGCAGGCAAACAATTCGCAGATGATGAGCAACCTTGCCGCCCTGCAGAGTCAGCAGGAGGCAGATTATTCACGCTATTATAACGACTGGCAGCTCTGGAACACGGACAGAAACTATATGTATCAGAAAGTTCAGGATATGACCGACGATGAATTCAACAGATACATAACCGAGCTTCAGAGATGGCAGATTGACAGAAGTTTTTATGCGGAACAGAAGCAGATTGCAATTCAGAATCAGCAGTGGCAACTTGAACTCAACGAAAGAAGAAGACAGTTCAACAGTCAGATGGCATTCAATTACATCAATATGGGTGTCGGTGCGGCGGTTGACCTTACAAAGACGGGTATGACTGCAGGTGTTCAGCTTGTTGGCATCGGCGCAGATACGGCTCTCGGAGCGGCTGACCTTGCAATGCAGGACAAGCACTTCAACGACAGCCTTGAATATGATTACGCAAGAGACCGTATGGACTATGACCTTGCAATGGCCGAGCTTGCGGAAGAAAGACGGCAGTTTGACATTAAGAACGGAGTCGGAACGCAGACTATGAGCACGGCGAGTGTTGGAAGCCCGGGCTCAGGCAGCACGGCAAAGAAGAGCTCGGGCGGTTCAAACACAAGTAACATTCAAGGCCCGCTTATTCCGGGCTCAACGCTCGACAGTGACCTTGCCAATGCAAAAAGCAACAGCGGTAAAGCGCAGGCTCTTGCGATTGCATATGAGAACGGCTCAATCAATGATGATGAGCTTGAGGCTTACAAGAAAAAATACGGATTAAGATAAAGGAGAATGCCATATGACAGAGCAGGAAAGACAGAGAAGAAAAAAGGTTGCCGCTTCTCTTGTTGCGAACAATATGGACGATGACGAAAAGGCAAGAAGAAAAAAGGTTGCCGACGACCTGATCAGAGCAAATTCAGAAAGCCCGGGTGTAAAAAGCTCGGGCTCGGGTGATATTTACGAGGGCGGTGCGCAGAGAAGAAGGACGAATGTTGACAGCAGAAGCGCAGAGGCACAGAGACTGAAGGCTGACCAGACAGCGAGAAACTTTGTTAACGCCAACAGAGGCAAGGAAACGGCTTATTACGGAACGGGAGTTAACGGAAGCAAGGTCAAGACAGATTATGTTGTTACGACAGTTGGAGGAGAGCAGAAGGCTGCGCCACCGAGAAACGAAATGACGATAGACCCTGCCGAGCTGAAGAATATAAGAGAAAACGCTCGAAAGCAGAATGCACTGGATAAGATTGCTCCGCTTGATGAAAGAGGAAAAGATTATATTCCGCAGGAGACGGCGCACGTTGCGACGGACAAGACCAAGAGTAAGCCTGCGCAGGTTGCTCAGTTGACAAAGAGCGTTGCAAACGAAGAATTCACCAAGAGAGAAATTGACCGTAAAGAAGCAATAGATAACAGCAGGGAAAGGGTTTCGGCAGAATACACTCAGACTTATGAGGTTATGTCACCCGACGCAAAGGCATTGCTTTCGTTTATTAACCGTGAGGAAGAAGAACAGACGAATATTAATTGGATGGCCATTGCAGCGGGGCTTTCAGGGCAGTCCGGCAGCAATGCGGCGGCTGCAGGACAGTATGCAGCAACGCTTACAACCTCGGACGAGGCAAGAAGGATGCTCAAGGACCTTTACGGAATGAGCGATGATGAGATTGATGCGGCGGTTATTCTTCACAAGAGAGCGAGAAACGAGGAAATCGCAATCAGGCAGGAAGAAGAAACGAAGAAAATGGCGCAGGAGCATCCGATACTATCTTCTGCTCTTGCCGTGCCGACGGCGGTTTCGGGAAGCGTTATGCCGATTTTTGAGGCGGTTGACACTTTTGAAGATAAGCAAAGGGCAAAAGCTCTCGGAATGGGCGATATCGGCTACGAACCGAACAGTATTTATTCTGCTCACGGCAGAATGAGCGACACAATGATGAACACCGTTGCGCAGGACATCGAGAAGAAACACGGCAAAATGGCTTCGGAAACATATCTCGGAGCAATGAGCGGCGTTATAAACTTTGCGCAGTACGCAGCATTCGGCAAGGCAACTGAAGGTATCCTGACAGTCAGCGCAGGTGTTGGGGCTTACAAGAACGGCAAGGCGAGGGGACTTTCTGACGAAGAAAGCCTGAAAACAGCAGCGATTGCAATGGCGGCGGAATTCATCGGCGAGCACATCGGCGGAGTTGCTGCCAGAGGCGGAAAGAAGCTGATAGGAAAAACTCTTTCGGAAGTTCTCGAAAAAGGATTTACCACAAAAACACTCAAAGGACTTCTTGCGACAACGGCAAAAACGGTTGGTGCAAATGCTTTTGAAGAAGGTCTTACAAGTGCAATAAACCTGACATACGATTACGTTGCGAACGGCGATTTAAGCGAATATCAGACTATCGTTGATAACAGCATCAAAAACGGAAAGACACCCGAAGAGGCACAGAAGGAAGCGGCAAAAGAAATTGCGATGAGCATTGTTTCCGACATGTACAGCGGCGGTGTTGCGGGTTTACTCTTCAATACAAGTAATATTGCGAGCTTCGGAATGAATCAGCTGAACACGGCAGCCACGGGCAGAAGCATAAAGAATATGGATGCGGCATCGGCGGTTATTGCCGAGGGGCAGGCGGCTCCTGCGGACAGCGATTCAAAGAAAAGAGCCGACAAACTTGCAAAGAAGCAAACTGACGGCGGGAAGGTGAGCGATTATAAACTCGGTCAGCTTGCCGAGGCAAACAATGCCGTGCGTGAAGCTGAGGGAGAGGGTTCCGAGATAACGGCAAAGATGGATGAGGCTTTTAAGAAGAAGCTCGGCAGAGAGCTTGCCGAGATTGACAGAGCTGAAGTGACGAACCCGACGGCGGTTATTGACGGCGAAGAGGTTACCATTGACGGCGGAAACTTCGATGCGAAAACGAAATCTTTCGGTGAGTTCAAGGGAATTTTCAAGGACAAAGACGGCGACAATGCCGTTAAGACCACCGACGGCAGAGAAATCAAGGTTTCAGAGCTTAAGGATTCGATAAAGGACAAGACGGTTGCAAGGCTTTACGAAAACACTAAAGAACTTTCGAGTAATGCGGCGAACCTCTTTATTGAAAACTATGACGGCGAGAGCATCGGCGAATATAGGAGAGCTTTCGATTATTATTACAAGATGGGCCGCACGGGAATGAGCCTTGAGAACATCCGAAAGAACGACGACCTTTTCGGAAACTATCTTACGGCTCCTGCGCAGGCGAAGATTGCGGCGGCGGGTCTGAAGGACAGAGAATTCAGGAAGGGATTCACAGACCTTTCAGTGACGAGAAAGACGGAAAGATACCGCTTTGAATCGAGGGTGCTTCAGTACATAGGCGAAAAGAGAAATCTTGAAATCTTCGTTATTGATGAGGATTCCAACATCAACGGCACATACCTTACAGGCACGAACAGAATCGTTATCCGCAGAAATGCCGAAGGAAAACTTCTGCTCAGGACTGCGAGCCACGAATCATTCCACTTTATCAAGAATCAGATTAAGGATGAGGCGGGCAAGGCGGAACTTGCCGCACTTGAAAACACCGTGCTTGACGCTCTGAAGAGCAACGGCATGGATATCGAGGCGGAGATTGAAAGGCTCGGAGCGATTACCGATGACGAGGGCAACCTTGTTTATGAGACGAGGGAGGACTGCGTTGAAGAAATCGTTGCAAACAGTATGTTTGATGCTTTTATGAACGAAAAATTCGTTAAAAAGATGATGAACGAGAACACAAGCCTTTTCGGCAGAATTGCAAACAAGGTGAAGGAGGTTCTCGCAGACATCAGAAAGGCGGTTGCGACACTCGGGAGCAGGGATGCGGCGATTAAGGCTCTGAAGGATGATGTTGAATCGCTTGAGAAGATTGACACCATGTTTGATTCTCTGCTTGAGAAAGCGGGCGAGAGCTACAAGGCGGAGCACGGCGCAGGGCAAAAAAATAACGCCGATGACGGCGTGAAGTACAGCATCAACAATCGTTTTTATACTCAACTTGATAATTGGGACGGGAAAACTGAAGGATTTTCTTTTGTTTTAGGGAACACATCAGAAGCATTGTTGAGTGCGGGAATACCCAAAAAGCAAATAAAATTAGATGCATCAAAACTGAAAAAGACTATTGAAAAGCATTCGGGTATGACAATAGAGGTTTTTAAACAATTACCTCAATTGTTAGAAAATCCTATAGTGGTTATTGATTCAAAACAAGATTCAAATTCAAAAATTATTATGGGTGATTTATATGATACAAACGGGAAAGTTGTTACGGCTGTATTGAAATTAAACCCATCATCAAGAAAAGGAAACATTCTTGATATAATAAAAGTTTCATCTGCAGAAGGACGCAGTCATATCAAAAGCTTATTTCAATATGACGACGGAACAACTGTGCCAATAAGATATAAAGATGAAAAAAGAATCCATAATTGGCTGAACGTCAATAGGCTACAATCGCCGTTACGCAGTACCAACACGGATTCTACTTATATTATATCCAACGATTCTGAAACTGTCAAGCAAAAATTAAGTGTCAAGGCTTCTGTAGAAACTCTTTCCGAGCTTAAAGAGAAACGTGAGGGTCTTGTGGCGGAATACCGTGAGCTCAGAACACAGATTGATGCAATCAAGGAATCGGATGAATACAAGGCTTTTGACAACGAAGTGCGAACCGTGAGAAAGAACGGTTCAAAATTCGGAGGCTTTGCGGCGGTTAAAGAGATAAGAAACAGACAAAAGCAGTGGGCGGAGGCTGCGGGTCTTTCGGCTCTTGAAGAAAGATACGATGATATCAGCGGACAGATTCACGATTACGACCTTGAAATATACAAGGCTGACAAAGAGCTTAAGGCGAAGGCAACGGCGCAGCTGACGGAGAAGGTAAGCAAATTCAGCCGTGACGAGATTATGGACTATGCAAAGAAGGCTGCGGCAAAATTCGGCATTACAAAGAAATTTGACAATGCGGGATATATGCTTCCCGACGGCGGACTTCTTGATTTCAGCGACGGCCAGGGTTACAGAGTGCTTGACCACAGAGAAATCAGAGACGTGCTTGATTTTCTTCCCGAAGATGGCAACCGTTCCGACGGTCTGATTCAGTTTATGAATATGGGCAACATCAGAATGCAAATCGGCGGCATAGATATTTCGAGGGCACCGACGAAGGAACAGATTGCGGAGCTGAGAAGATTCTTTGACAAGAACAACGGCGAAATAACGGTTGACTTCTCGAAGGATAACGGCGACAACGCAGGAACACTTGAATATCCCGAAGGAACATCGAGCATCAGAATACTTAATGATATCAAAAAGTATTTTGAAAGCGGAGAGCTGCCGCAGATATCGGCAACGGCGGCATTTCATTCAATGTATTCACAGAGGCAACAGTCGGGGATTGAGGCATACTGGGCGGAGACGGTGAGGGAGAATCACAGTTTCAGAAACATTATTTCTCTGCTCGGCGAGATGCAGATTGCGGGCGGCAAGGTTCAGCTTGACGGCAGAGACATTGACCGCATTGTGAGAGATACACTCAAAAACACATCGAGCAGTTATGACAAGACGCAGCTGACGGACGAGCTTACCGTTCTTTATGATTACCTTGCAAACAGCGGCGGAAATGCCGACACAGAAGAAATCTACACAAGCCTTCTGAACATTACAAACGGAATTCTTGAGCAGAGCGAGATGAAGGACAGCGAACTTTTTGACCAGTACAAGAACGTTCGTGATTATCTTCGCACACAGCCGATTTACATCACGCCTGCGGTGAAGAAGGAGATTGAATCGCAGTTCGGCGATTACAAGAGCTTCCGCAATATGCTGATGGGCAAGGCGATGCGCCTGAGCACGGTGAACGAGAAGGCGGCGACACTTGACGAAGTTTGGCAGGAGCTATCGGAGCTTGCGCCCGAATACTTCCCGAAGGACATGAACGAGCTTGATATGCCGATGCAGCTGACGGCATTCTTTGAAGCGGTTGCGCCGAAGGTTGTTAACCCCTATGAGCATTTTGAGGAGAACATCGAGGATGCGGCGGCGGAGCTTGCAACGGACATCTTCCAGAAGTATTTTGAAATCGGCAGACTCAAGACTCCGCAGGAGAAATACCGCAACCTTGTTTTTGAAAACATGAAGAAGCTCGAGCAGAGCAAGAAGGAGATGCGCAGCGAATTCAAGAAGAAGGCGGCGCAGGATGCGGAAGGATACCGCACGAGAATTGCGGAATACAAGCTGCAGAGGGAGCAGGGCGACAGAAGGCGCAGGCTCCGCAACGAGATTGACCGCAATTATAACTACCTTAACCGAAGGATAGTTAAGGAAACGGACAGCGACCACGTTCCCGAAAAGCTCAAGAGTGCAGTTTCGGCATTCAGATACATCGTGCCTGACAGCAACGGACATTTCAGCAGAGCAAGATTCACGGAGTTTGAAAACGAATACAGAAAACTTGAGGATTCCACAACGTTCTTTGACGAGGGAATGGCGCAGAGAATTGCGGCACTCGGAGAGAGGCTTACCCAGGGAGTGGGCGCACCGAGAATGCGGGAGCTTGATAACTACGAGCTTGAGGAGCTGCGCAACATTACCGAGCACATCAAATACGTTGTTCAGAACGAAAACAGACTCTTCAGCGAGAGCAACAAGGGAAGGGTTGAGGACTATGCAAAGGCGATTCATTCGGAGCTTGAGGGCAAGAAAGAATCGAGGATGCAGGGTGTTCCCGATGCGAAGTACAAAGGAAGATACAAGGACGTTGCCTATAACGGCATCGATGCTCTTATAAAAGGATTCACAAAACCCGAATATCTTTTCGGCTCAATCGGCAGCCCGACGGTGAAGCGGCTTTTTGATGCGCTGAGAAAAGGCGAGAACACCGAGGCGAGAATTATTTTTGATGCAAAGAAGGCTGAAACCGAAATCAAGAAGAAATACGGTTACGACCCGAGATGGAATACCGAGAAGATGACGGTTAATTTCAGAGGCGGAAAGCTGACGATGACGGTTGAGCAGGCGATGGCACTCTATGCGACATCGAAGAGAAAGCAAGGCCTTGAGCATATGCTCGGCGGCGGTGTTCTTCTCTACACTTCGAGCGAGATTCAGAAGAAGAACGGCAAGACGAAGGAAGTGACCAAGAGGGACAGACATATCTTCCACGAGGCAGACATTCCCGTGCTTCAGAACTCTCTGACGGCGGAGCAGAAGAAATACGTTAACGCAATGGTTGACTACATAACGAAGGAAATCGGCGCAAAGAGAAACGAGGTTTCGATGAAGCTCATCGGCGTTGAAAGATACAAAGAATCCTATTATTTCCCGATTAAGGTTGACAGACATTTTGTTGATACGAGCGTCGGCAGGCAGGAAGTTGTTTCGACAATCCGCAATCAGAGCAGCGCAAAGAGGACGGTTGACCACGCACAGAACCCGATTGAGATAATCGGATTCACGGACACGGTGAACAATCACATCTATGATTCGGCTCTCTACTGCGCATACGTTTTGCCGATTAACGATTTCAAGAGAGTTTACAACTACCGTGACAAGGAATTAACGGGCGACGGCCTCGAATCGATGATGCCGAAGGATGTTTCAATCAAAGAAGATATCAGAAGAACAAACGGCGTTAATGCAATCAAGCAGATTGAGGATTTTATGATTGCGCTTGACAGCGGCAGCAGATACGAGAATCTTATTCCGATTTCGGCAAAGATGGTGTCAATGGCAAAGAAAGGAACTGTTATGGCGAACCTTTCGATTGTTGTGCAGCAGCCGACGGCGGTATTCAGAGCGATGCTCTACGTTAACCCGAAGTATTTTGCAACATGGGCGAATAAGGCTGACATTGAAGAAATGAAGAAATACAACGGCTGCGCTCTGAAAAAGGAAATCGGTTACTTTGACGTTAACATGGGCCGCACAGCGACGGACTATATGAACGAATACACTCCCGGCAAGGAAGTGAAGAAGGATTACAGCATTACGGACAGAATCCGAAACGGCAACATAATGCTCAAGGCGGACCAGCTTGCAGGCTGGGGAGCTTCGAAAGCTGACGAGCAGACATGGGGTGCAATATGGAAGGCCTGCAAGAAGCAGACGAAGGCGGAGAATTCTTCTCTTTCGGGCGATGCGCTTAACGAAGCGGCGGCAGAGCTCTTCCAGACCGTTATAAGCAAGACGCAGGTTTACGATTCTGTATTCACAAAGCCCGACTATATGCGCCGCAAGGAAGGACTTGCGATGATGACCACGGCATTCATGAGCGAGCCTCTGACATCACTCAATATGCTTGCAGAGGCGGTTGTTAACGCATGGAATGCAAGGGGCAGTACCGAAGCAAAAGAAGCGGCGAAATTCTGCGCAAGGGCGTTCGGCTGCTACACTGTTTCGCTTGTTGTTAACAATGCGGTAAAGAGCCTTATCTATACGATGAGAGACGATGAAGAGGATGAGAGCATTCTTGAGCAGTACGTTGCAAACGTTCTCGACGGTATGATGGGCGACGTTATCGGAATGCTGCCGTACATAAAGGATATCTTCAGCATTGTCAAAGGATATGACCTGAGCAGAATGGATGCGGCGGCATTCACCACGGTGATTGATGCGGTTAAGGCACTGTTTAACGAGAACAAGAGCATCGAGGACAAGATAATGCTGATGCTCAAGGCTGTCGGTCAGGCAAGCGGTGTTCCTCTCTACAACGTTACGAGAGATGCAAAGGCGATTATCGGATTCGGCAATAAAATTGCGGACGGCATCAAAAACGGATTTGAACCGACAACGGGCAGAGGAATGCTCAACGAAATCAAAGAGACGTTTGAATGGGTTCCTTTTGTTGAAGCGGACAGCAAATACGAACAGCTTTACAAGGCGGTTACCGAAGGCGACGGCAGACACTATCAGAGAGTTTATGACAACCTTATTGCCGGCGGCAAGGATGAGGGAACAATCAACGGCGGAATTGCAACGGAGCTTGAAAAGCACGATTTGAGGATAGCGGATGCATATTATGCGACTGCATCGGGAGAGACGGTGAAGGCGAGCGGCATTATTTCGGAGCTTGAAGGTGAAGGATTCTCAAAGGACGTTATCAACAGAGCTCTTAAAAAATATGAGGACAATCTCAAGAAGAAGCTCGACGATGATGAGAGAGTTATCAAGGCGGCAGAGGCGAGATACAATATGGATTACGACGAGTATGAAAGAATTGTTGACGAGCTTGTTGCCGAAGGTCACAGCGAGAAAATCGTTAAGGACAAGATTAACAGCGAAAAAATCGAGCTTGAAACAAAGGAAGATGATTTCGAGGTTAACGAAAAGCCGATGTATGCGGCGAGCTACGATCTGAAGAATGCTGTTATGAACGGCGATGCTTCGGATGTGAGAACCGTTTACAGAAAACTTCTCTCCGAAACGGATGGCGAGAGTGCGAATGCGGAAGTCAGAAAATATGCGGCTCAGGCTTATAAAAACGGCGACATATCCGAAAGTCAGCTCATGAGCTACTACACTTCCTATAAATCCGAAGGAGATGACGAGGACGACATTTTCTGGAAGGTTGAGGACGTGAAAGGCGGAGACGGTTACCGCAAATACGGCAAGCTTTACGATGCGATTGAAGACGGCAGAAACGTCAGCGGCACTATTGACTATTACACATCGCACGGCGTTAAGCTGGAGAAGGTTAAGAGCAACATTACAAGCGAATACAAACCGAAGCTCACGAGCTTAACTCCCGGAACAGCGGAATACAACGAAATGTATGACAACGTTATTGATGCTTTTGTTGCGGCGGGAGATACGGAAGCTGAGGCAATCAAGAAAGTTAAGAAGTGGTAAGGTTTGCGGAAGGGGTATGACGATAAATCATACCCCTTTGTTATAATCGAAATGAGGTGAGAGAATATGATAATCAAAATTGTTGAGGGGTTTTATGAGGACATCAGATTCAGACTTATGGAAGATGAAATTCAGGTTGTTCTTGACGAAGGCGATATGCTGGAATTCAAGGCTGACGTTCTGACGGAAGAAAACGGAATTGTTACCATTGAGGAGAGAACGCTGGCGAGAGATCTTGAAGACAGAATTGTGCTCGGCCTTGACACGAAGAAATACGGAATAGTACCCGGAAGATATAACTGGGAGCTTAATCTGATAAGAGAGGGCGAACCCGATTTCAACTTGCTTCCGGGCGAATATAACGAGCTTATTATTATCGCAAAGGAGGGAGCTTAAGATGACCGAAATTATAGTTCAGGTTGAGGTTTCTCGCTGGGGCAAGGCGGGAAGATACTTTGAACAGATTGGCGAAAGCATCGAGAAGATGCACACTCACGATAACAAGGCGCATCTCGACACGATTGATGAAGAGAAAATGTCGGAAATTAATGACGCCATTGATAAGAGGCATACTCACAATAATATGGCGCAGCTTAATTTGATTGATGAGAATAAGCTGAAAGAGATTAACGACGGTATTGATAAAAAGCATTCTCACAGCAACAAGGCGCAGCTTGACAAGATTGACGAGGATCTGGTTAAGAAGCTGCTTGTTGCGGCATCGAACATTGACAACCACGAGAACAGAGAACTGCTTGACAGACTCGGAGTTGATGAAAACGGAAATCCCACCTTTGAGGGGAAAGCGATAGTTACTGAAAGACCGACAGCATCGATTGATATTTTGGATGGTGATTTGTGTGGCTATTCTTCAAACGAGAATCAATTACTGCTGTTGACTTGGGAAGAAATACTTCCCGTTGGTACAGAAATCAAAACAATCAAACTCAAATATAACGATGAGTGGATTGATATCCACGAGCTACACATTATTGATTCTAATCCTTACGTTCTGAATATGAGTAGGGTCTATGTTGATGAGGCTGATTCAATGGGATATGTTTTTGCTGTGTTTGGAAGAGTCGGTGTTTGGGGGACATTGGCGGAAGCATATTTGCACGCTGGCCAATCTCATGATGCAAAGGTGATTTATTATACAGACGGAGGTGTTGAGTAATGAATAAATTTCTTGAGATTGTAAAAGCAAGGGTTAAAACCAATGCAGAAGACAGCCTTCTGTTAAAAGCATTTATGAAAACTCTTGAGAACATCGTATTCGAAAGAGTCGGCAAAGTGCCTCCGCATGATGACAAAAAAATCTTTGATGAAGTTAATTCTATTAAGAAAAAGAAAACGGAAATTGCTGACAAGTTATCAGATGATGCAGCTCTAATAGCAACAGACCTTTTTGACGAATGGAATCTGAATGCAGAATATTCCGAGGGTGACAGATTTCTCTACAACGGCAATCTTTACCGTTGCAAAAAGAAGAATCCCATTAATCCCACTTGGACCCCCGATGTCGTTTACGAGTATTATGAGCCTGTTGCAAAGCCAACTGAAAACGGCACCATTGACAAACCGATAACAGCCGTTGCCGGTATGGAGTATGAGGTAGGTAAATACTATTCCGAAAACGGCAAGATTTACCTCTGTGAGCGGCAGGGTTCGAATGTCGGAGATAAAATCACGCTTCATTATCTCCCTTCAGCTCTTATCGGGCAGTATTTCAAGGAGGTGACGGAGTGATGGAGATTCTGAAAGAAACGGCGATTATTCTCGGATACATAGCAGAAATCATTGCTTTTGTTATTGCTGCTTATAAAGTTGCCAAGAAATTTGATAAAAGGCTTGAAACGATTGAAAGCCATATGACGGAGAACTATATTGACATAAAACGTCTTACGTTCGTCAGCAAGGATATGCCGATAGGCGAGAGGCTCGATGCAGGCGAGAAGTATGTTAATGCGGGCGGCAACGGGGAAGTGAAGTCGGAGTACATAGTTCTGAAAGAAGAACACGAAGAAGAACTCAGAAAAAAATACCACCTTGAGGTGGATAAGAAAGGATGATAAAAATGAAAAAATTCAAAAGCGCAGAGTTCTGGATTCAGAAACTCACAAGTAGAAAGTTCTGGGCGGCGGTGGCAGGTTTTATCACTCCGCTTCTTCTTGCGTTCGGTGCAGCTGAAAGCACGGCGACGCAGGTAACAGCCATTGTTATGGCGGGCGGAACTTTTATTGCTTACATTGTGGGCGAGGGTCTGATTGATGCGAAGAAGAACGGAGGCGAGTAATATGGAAAAGACAGCTGCAGGACTTGTTGCATATGCAAGAGCACAGCTCGGCCGACCTTATTGGTACGGCACTTTCGGCAACAAAGCGACAAAGAGTCTGCTCAATGATAAAACGAAGCAGTATCCGAGTCATTATCAGCCTAAGAGAATGGATAAGTACAAAATGCAGCTCGGCGCAAGAGTTCACGACTGTGTGGGACTTATCAAGGGTTATCTCTGGAGCAAAGATGCGAATTCTTCTCCGAAGTATAATGCGGCGCAGGATGTCAACGCAAACGGTATGCTCAAGCGTTGCAAGGAGCAGGGTAAGATAGGAACACTTCCCGAAATCCCCGGTGTACTTGTTTTCATGAAAGGCCACGTCGGAATTTATGTCGGTAAAGGCAAGGTTATCGAAGCGAGGGGATTCAACTACGGTGTTGTTGAAACTCTTCTCTCCGAAAGAAAATGGACAAGCTGGGGTAAATGCCCCTGGATTCAGTATCCGACTGATGCGAAGTATTATGATGCCTGCGGTGCGAAAGATACTTCGATTGTTGATGCACTCAAGGCTCAGGGTATTAACTCAAGCCTTGCAAACCGTAAGAAGATTGCAGAGGCAAACGGCATCGGCGGTTACATCGGCACGGCAAAGCAGAACATACAGATGCTTGAACTGATGAAGAAGGGCAAGCTCAAGAGAATTTAAGGAGGAAAAGTTATGAATTTGAACGATACAGTAAAAATGATGAACAGCGAAGACTACAAGGAACGTTTCAAGGCTGAGTATTATCAGCTTGAAATCCGCATTGACAAACTCACTTCAATGCTTTCTGCGTGGGATGCAGGTGAGTTGACATTTTCGGCGACTTGTCCGTATGATTTGCTTGAAGCTCAGCTCAATAGTATGAAGGTGTATCAGCACATTCTTCGTGAACGTGCCGCAATCGAAGGTATCGACCTTTAACGGAGGGCACATATGCTTGAGATAATTATTTATCTGCTATCTTTACCGAACCACTATCTCATTGAAGGTTTTATGCTTGACCTTCTCGGGGTTGCTCTTTGGATTGAAGAGATTATAATGAATATGATGTAAGAAAAACAGCTATCAGAGAAAGTGTCTGATAGCTGTTTTATTTTATATCTAATTACCGTTAGCACCGCCGTATTGACTGGCAATGATTTTTGCCGCTTTTGCGTTGGGTGTTTTTATCTTGATGGGAAACTGTAATTTCTTTTCATAAACAAACATCAGCAGTCACACTCCTCAATCTCCCAGGGCCACGGACCCTTGAGCCATTCAACGCCCGATGCTTTTGCGGCTGTGAGAGCGCAGAATTTATCCTCAAACTCGTCGCAGAGCAATTTTGCTTTCATTGATGCTCTGTTGTGTGCTTCAACCATATGGAGGTCCCACGGATGTGTATCAAGGTAGAGATGAAGCTCCCAGGCGGTAAACTGAGCCGCGCTCAGTTTTTTGAGCATAGCTTCTCTGTTATTCATCGGCATCGCTTCCCTGCAAAAGGCTTGCTGAGAACGGGGAAAAGAGTTCCGCATTCAAGAGCCTTCATTTCGTCAAATGTTGTCACATCCGTTTGCATCGGAACATAAAGCATTGCAACGGAATAATTTGCGGGCAGGGGAGAGATTGAGTCGGAGCAAGGCATACGCCGTTGACCCTGCCGATACTGCGGGTTTCTGTATGCCGCATAATCGTTCATATCAATCATTCCTTTCTTGAGGATTATCCTCGGTATATTGTATGACAGATGCTTAATATGTGTTAATAAAACTGATATTACCTTTCCTTGACATAATTTCTATCTCGGTGTTATACTATAAAATATATTGTTGAAAATCAGGAGTAATAATATGTCAATCAGAATAATAGCAACCGACCTGGACGGCACTCTTATGGCACCCGACCATTTAACCGTATCCGAGCGAACAAAGAATGCTCTTATAAATGCACAGCAGAAAGGCGTTAAGATATCCATCGCAACGGGCAGAGCATTGAGCTTTACTGCAGGCGTAACAAAACAGATTCCCTTTGTTGATTACGTTATCTGCTCAAACGGTGCATCGGTTTACGACAGAAAAGCAGAAAAATTCATTTACACTAATCTCGTTTCACCCGAGGTTACATACGAAGCCGTTCAGCTTCTGGAAAACCTTCCCGTATATTATAATATTTATATGGACGGCAAAATCTATTCGTCAGAGGGCAGAGAAAAGTTTTTTGTCAATACGGGTCTGCCCACCGCATTCCTTGAGGATTTTGCATCAAGACTCTGCGTTTCAAAGGATATGCCTTCGGATGTGAAAGGCAAGGGTGCTGAGCTTATCGATGTTTTTTACAGCGAAGAAACGAAGAAACCTATTTTTGATTTCTTTGAATCCAAGGGCCTTGTGCTTACCTCTGCGCTTGCGGGCGTTGTTTCCGCAACCGCCGTCGGCGCCGATAAGGGCACGGCATTAAAGGGGCTTTGCGATATCATGGGATTCGGAGCAAACGAAGCAATGACCTTCGGCGATGCATCAAACGATTCAACCATGCTTGAATTTGCCGATTATTCCTTTGCAATGGCAAACGGCGACGAAATCTGCAAGGCGAGTGCAAAATTCGATGCACCTTCAAATGCCGAAGACGGCGTTGCCCGGATGATAGAAAAGTATGTTTTATAGAGTAAAAGTATCTTTTACAAGGAGATTAATATGGATATTCAGAAAATTCTTTCGCATTGCGACCACACCCTGCTTGCCGTTGATGCAAAATGGGTGGATATTAAACAGATTTGCGATGACGGTATGAAATATAAAACCGCAAGCGTATGCATTCCCGCTTCATATGTAAAGCAGGCTGCTGAATATGTTGAAGGCAGGCTTGCAATCTGCACGGTTATCGGTTTTCCAAGCGGCTACTCAACCACCGCAGCCAAGGTTTTTGAAGCAAAGAATGCCGTTGAAAACGGCGCAGACGAGGTTGATATGGTAATCAATGTCGGCTGGGCAAAGGACGGCAGATTTGATGATATTCTTAACGAAATCAAAGAAATAAAAGCCGCTTGCGGAGATAAAATATTAAAGGTTATTATTGAAACCTGTCTTCTGACCGATGAAGAAAAAATTGAGATGTGCCGTGTTGTCACCAAGTCGGGTGCGGATTTCATCAAGACTTCAACGGGATTCTCAAAGGGCGGCGCAACAAGAGAGGATATTGCTCTTTTTGCAAAGCATATCGGTCCGAATGTTAAAATGAAGGCGGCGGGCGGTATCCGTTCGTTTGAAGATGCTGAGGATTATCTCAACCTCGGTTGCGAAAGACTCGGTACAAGTGCAATCGTAAAACTTGTTAAAAACCAAGAGGTTATCGGCTATTAAGGAGAATTATTATGAGTTTACCAACCCCTCATATTGCGGCAGCGGAAAAGGATGATTTTGCAAAAACCGTTCTTATGCCCGGCGATCCCCTCAGAGCAAAATATATTGCCGAAAAATTCCTTGAGGATGCAGTTCTTGTCAATAACACAAGAGGTGTTCAGGGCTATACGGGATATTATAAAGGAAAGAAAGTTTCGGTTATGGCATCGGGCATGGGTATGCCGTCAATCGGAATTTACTCATATGAGCTGTTCAATTTTTATGACGTTGACAACATCATACGTATAGGCTCCGCAGGTGCAATTTCCGAAGAACTAAAGCTCCGTGACATCGTTATCGGTATGAGTGCAAGCTATAACAGCATTTTCGCAAATCAGTATGACCTCCCCGGCACTTATGCCCCCACCGCAAGCTTTACCCTACTGAGAAAGGCCGTTGAAGAAGCCGAAAAGCAGGGGCTTAACTATAAAGTTGGCAACATCCTCTCAAACGACCTTTTCTACGATGATTCAAAATCAACTCTCAAGTGGCAGAAGATGGGTGTGCTTGCAGTTGAAATGGAGAGTGCCGCACTCTATATGAATGCCGCACGTGCGGGCAAAAATGCACTCTGCATCTGCACTATTTCCGACTGCGTTTTCAATGACGATGCCTGCACCGCCGAGGAAAGACAGAACTCATTTACACAGATGATGAAGCTTGCGTTGGAGATAGCATAATGGCAAAATCGGAAAATCAAAAGCTGAAACTGCTGTATCTTATTGATATTTTTTACGAAGAAACCGACGAAAATCATTCGCTTTCGATGCAGGATATTATTGAAAAGCTCGCCGAAAAAGGCATTTCTGCCGAACGCAAATCGCTATACAACGATATAGCGTTGCTCACCGTTTACGGCATTGTTATC
>JAZNRG010000078.1:0-30920 GCA_045590575.1 Acutalibacteraceae bacterium
AGGTAAGTTCATCACAGCATTCTTCAGAAATGCCGAAATCAAGCAGGCTGTAACAGAGCTTCTTGAAAAGCGTGATGGTCTTATGCTCGGTATCTGCAACGGTTTCCAGGCTCTCATCAAGCTCGGTCTTGTTCCCTACGGCAAGATTATCGACACCGATGAAACCTGCCCGACCCTTACTTACAACACCATCAGCCGCCACCAGTCAAAGCTTGTCCGCACAAAGCTTGTTTCCAACAATTCACCCTGGCTCTCAAAGGCAAAGCAGGGCGAGATTTACACCGTGCCCATCTCACACGGCGAAGGCAGATTCATCGCTGACGAAGCACTCATCAGAAAGCTCGCCGCCAACGGTCAGATTATTACCCAGTATGTTGACTTCGACGGCAACGCAACCAACGATATCGCCTTCAACCCCAACAACTCCGACTTCGCAATCGAGGGTATCGTTTCACCCGACGGCCGTGTACTCGGCAAGATGGGCCACAGCGAAAGAACCGCATCGGGACTTTATAAGAACGTTCCCGGCGAATTCGACCTCAAGCTGTTTGAATCGGCTGTTGAATACTATAAATAATAATGTATATAAAAAAGAGCATCCCGCGGGATGCTCTTTTTGTTTGGTGAAGAATGAAAAATTAATAATGAATAATAAAGGATAGGCTCCGCCTATGACCGATTCTTATAATGGGTGTGGGCAACGCCCACCCTCAATTCTTCATTATTCACTCTTCATTATTCATTAAAAAAGTAGGGGCGATTCACGAACCGCCCTTTACTCCCTCAGTCCAGCTTTGCTCGACAGCTCCCTTTCAAGGGAGGGGAACCGCTTGCGGTGGAAGGATTTCAAGATAATTTGTCATCGTAGTTCCGCAACCGATTTTTCATTATTCATTAAAAAAGGGTCGATTTTCATCGACCCTTTAATTATTCCGTAAATTCGAGTTCTTCTATCATATCGCACACCTTGAAGTCGGTGAGCATAAATACTCTTTCGCCGAGCGAAATGAGGAATTCATCGTTATCCTTATCGCAGAGCATTGCGTAATTCTTGCCGATATTCTCTTCAACGTTTCTGTTTTTTCTCACGGAAAGATAATAGAAAGTGAACGATGAGCCGTCTGAAATATTTGCAAAAAAGCCGGGAGCTGTTCTGCCGAGCTCAGCATACATTGCGTTGATAACCTGCGAGGAAAGCATGGGATGAGGCAGATATTTATGCAGAGAAATCTGAACGCTGAAAACAATCAGTGCACGGAGCTGGCGAAGCTCGTTGGTTGAGAGCTTTTCGCAATCCTTGGGGCAAATCATCTCGGGCTTGAGAGCCGCAAGCTTGTTGCCGAGGATATCCGCCTTTTCCAAATTACCGTTGCTGCGGTAGTTTTCCATCAGAAGTGCAAGCTCCGCAAGATCTGCACTTGCGCCGTCTTTTTTCTTCGGGTGAAAAATCTTAATATCTTCATCAATAGGTTTCATTTATTTGTTCTCCGATGCTGCTTTTTTCTTTTTCATCTTGGATTTATAGCTCATAAGTGCCTTAAGAGATGCTTCGGGAGTTGTGTAATCACCGATGCACACGGCAGGGTTTGAATACATACCATTGAAGTCGCTGCCGCCGACGGTGAGAATGCCGTTTTTCTTGGCAATTTCAAGAAGTTTTGACTGAACTTCTTCATTCACTGCGGGATTCCAGATTTCAACGCCGTCAAGCCCCTTTGGAATAAGCTCGTTGATGATTTCAACACACTGAAGGTCGCAGGGATGAGCAAAAACTGCAATGCCGCCCGCTTCGTGAATTGCATCGATTATCTCCGAAGGCTCGGGATATGTAACCTTAACAAGCACGTTTTCTGCGCTTGCGGGTGAGAAAAGCTCGTTATAGAGATCGCCGTAAATCTTATCGGTCAGACCGCATTCAAGAAGAGCGTGCATAATATGCTGCTCAAAAACTGCGGTTGAACCCGTTGCACATTTGAGCACAAGCTCGGGAGTGAGCGGATATTTGCGTGCAATTTTGAGAGTCATCATCTGGCTTGCTTTTTTGCGCTGAACAACATTTCTGTGGCACAAGCCCTCAAGTCTGTCGGGACTGTCGCACAGATAACCGAGAATTTCAACATACTTATCCCTCTGGGAATCGTATGCGGAAATCTCAACGCCGGGGATAACGGTTATCCCTCTGCGCTCGCCTATGATTTTGCCTCTGACGGTGCCTGCCTGACAGTCACGGTCGGTAATCGCAATAGTTGTTATTCCGCGCTTCTGAGCGAGAACAAGAAGGTCATCAATACCCATTGAGCTGCTTGAAAGCTTGGTGTGGCAATGCAAATCTGCTGACATAATCTTACCTCTCAAAAATTGCAAACAATAAGTCCAATATACTATAATTATACCCTTTTCTTAACATTTTTCAAGCACTTTTTGGAATATTAATCATCTTTATCCATAAAATCAAGCACTCTCTGAATAAGACCGAGGCGGTTTTCTCCCTTAAGCAGACGCACCGCAATATGCGGCTTGCCTCCGCCTGCGCTGACTACAAATCTGCCCTTAAAGTGAGCCGACGCCCTTGAAATCTGCTCCATATCGAGCGAATTGATTCTGAAAATAATTCTGTCGCTCTGCATTGTGATTTCATAGATATCGTGCCTTGCCGCCTTACCTCTCAGAAGTGCAATGCGGATAAGACCCTCAACGCACGGCGGCGGGTCGCCGAAGCGGTCAACAAGCTCGTCGATAACATCCGAAGCATCGTCATCGGTCTTGATATCGGCAATTCTGCGGTAAATCTGAAGCCGCTGGGGCACGCTTTCGATATAGTCATCGGGAATATGCGCATCAATCGGCAGGTCAATAACGCAGTCTTTTTCGGGCACATCCGATTTTTCGCCCTTTTCTTCCTTGATTGCCTGCTCAAGAAGTTTAACATACATATCATAGCCGACGGTTTCCATATGACCGTGCTGATTTGCGCCGAGCACGTTGCCCGCACCACGCAGTTCAAGGTCACGCATCGCAATATGGAAGCCCGAGCCGAATTCGGTAAATTCTCTGATTGAATCAAGCCTTCTTGTTGCGATTTCGCTGAGCTGCTTGCCCCTTGTAAAGGTAAAATATGCACTCGCTCTTCTCGAGGAGCGACCCACACGACCCCTTATCTGATGAAGCTGGGCAAGACCCATTCTGTCCGCATTTTCAATAATAAGAGTGTTGGCATTGGGCACATCAACGCCCGTTTCTATAATCGTTGTGCAAACGAGGATATCAATTTCGCCCTCAAGAAGCCTTCTCCAGACCTCGCTCAATTCATCCTCGCTCATTTTGCCGTGGCCGATACCGACATTCGCATCGGGAAGCATTGCTTTTATCTCCGCCGCCTTTTTCTCGATATCCTCAACACGGTTATAGAGATAATAAACCTGACCGCCGCGGCGAAGCTCCTGCTCCATCGCCTGCACAAGCACAGGCATATTATGCTCAATAACATAGGTCTGCACGGGCAGTCTGTCCTGCGGAGCTTCTTCGAGCACGCTCATATCTCTGATACCCGTCATCGCCATATTAAGGGTGCGGGGAATGGGAGTTGCGGTGAGGGTGAGCACATCAACGGCGGGGAAAAGAGTTTTAAGCTTTTCTTTCTGCGCAACGCCGAATCTCTGCTCCTCGTCGATGATAATAAGTCCCAGGTCACGGAACTGAACGTCTTTGGAAATCAGTCGGTGAGTGCCGACTACGATATCAACCGAGCCTCGGCGCAGACCGTTAACTGTTTTTTCAATTTCTTTTTTGGTGCAGAAACGTGAGAGCATACCCGCTTCAATCGGAAAACCTTCAAATCTGCGGAGTATCGTCTGATAATGCTGGAGCGCAAGAATGGTTGTAGGAACAAGAATTGCCGCTTGCTTGCCGTCTGCAATGCACTTGAAAACAGCTCTGAGAGCAACCTCGGTTTTGCCGAAACCGACGTCGCCGCAAAGAAGTCTGTCCATAGGATATGGCTTTTCCATATCCTTTTTTATTTCGTGAATGCATCTGAGCTGGTCATCGGTTTCAACGAATTCGAATCTGCGTTCGAAATCATTCTGCATATCGATATCCTGCGAAAAAGCATGACCCTGAACCTTGATTCGCTTGGAATAAAGCTCAATAAGCTCCTTCGCCATATCCTTAACGGCACTCTTGACCCTTGTTCGTGTTTTCTGCCAATCCTTGCCGCCGAGTTTTGATAATTTCAGCGGCTTATCGTCGCTCTTGGGACCGATATATTTCGAAACCTGGTCAAGCTGAGTGACGGGCACATAAAGATTATCGCCCTTGTCATACTGAATTTTGATGTAGTCCTTGGTTGTTCCCGCCGCTTCGAGGGTCTGAATGCCCTCAAAAATGCCGATACCGTGGGTGGTGTGAACAACATATTCGCCTCGGTGAAGCTCATCGAGGTTGTTGAAGGCATTCTTGCCTCTTTTTGTCGAAACAACTCGGTTTTTGGAAACAACTCTTGCTCTGTATGTGATAAGGGTGAACCTTGCGTTGGGGTATTCAAAGCCCGCCGAAAAACCGCCGGGGATAACGCAAACGGTTTTCTTGGGGATTTCTGCGGGGGGTACGGGGCAGAAAAGAGCGGGGATACCCTCATTTTCAAGGTCGTCGGCAAGAGTTTTTGCCGCTTTGTCCGTGCCCGCAAGAACGGCACACGAATGACCGAGCCTTCCTCTGATTGCGGAAAGGTCGTCGACAACCGTCTGCAGAGTGCCGTTCCACGGAGCAATCTGCTTTGCGGTGAAGGTGATAAGCTCCTTGACCGGAGTATCAAAGCTGCCTCGGGGCAGGTTATCGAGATAAACCGCGCCCGTTTTTTCATAAATATCAAAAAGATTGTGAATCTGAATGTTATAGCGGTCAAGACCCTTACAGAGCACACCGTCCTGAAAAAGACCCTTCACCGTTTCGTTCATAAGCTGGCTCGATGCGGTGAATTTATCCTTGACATTGAAACTCTCGCAGACGAAAAGCATATTGCCCTTCGCATAGTCAAAAACCGTTGCCGCATCGGGGTAAATAAGCGGCATATATTTATCTGCGGATGAAAGACGGATGCCGTCACGCATTCTTGCGATATCATCGTTCAATCCTTCAAGTGCCTTGCCCCTGATTTTGTTTTCCGCAATATGCTTTTCAATCAAAGCACAGAGCATCTCCTCCGTGCAGAGGATTTCTCTTGACGGAGTTATACGGATTTCATCGGCGGATTCTGTTCTTCGCTGTGTTTCGGGGTCAAAAAACGAAATGCTGTCAACCGTGTCGCCCCAGAATTCTATTCTGCACGGCTGCTTTGAATCGGGGGGAAAGAAATCGAGAATTCCGCCCCTCAATGCAAACTGACCCGCACCGTCAACCTGTTCACTTCTCACATATCCTGCCCGAAGAAGGCTCATCACAAGCTCGTCGGAGTCGTAGTCCTCACCCGACTCAACCGCAAAGCTGCTGCTCATCAGCCTTTCGGGGGGGACGGTCAGCTGCATTGCCGCCTCTGCCGACAAAACAACAACATCGTATTGACCCGAAAGCATCTTATCGAGCACTTTCAGGCGGGCGTGTTCATATTCTCTTGAAACGGTTTCGAGTGTGCGGAACGAAAAATCCCTTGCGGGATAATGCAGAGCCTCTACGCCGAAGCCTTCCAGATCCTGCCGCAGCCTTGTTGCCGTTGCCTCATCTGGTACGAGCGCAACCGCCTTTTTCATCATACACATACACAACGATGCAATAATATGCGCCTTGTGGATATGCGAAAGCCCCGTAACTCCGCAAGGGAGACGGGTTTTCTTAACGGCATTGGCAAGCGACATGAATTCGGGAATTGATTTTGCAATTTCGGAATAACAATTCATACTTAATTTAAATGCCTTTTTATTTTATTTTACACTATTATAATAACACTTTATGGCGAATTCCGTCAATAATCAAAGAGGATAATGTTGTTTTTTATTTTTTTGATGCTATAATTATTGAAGAGGTGATATTATGTTTGAACGCATCTTATCTTTCATTTTCATGCTTTGTCTTTCCGTTTCGTCAATCCTCGGAATTCCGTTGAAAGGCTATGAGTCAAAACAGCTTTTTATTGACCCAGAATTCAGCGGTGGTTTTGCGGTTGTTTCGCAGCAGACGGTGAATAATTCGGGCGTAACTCTCGGCAATTTCACCTATAACGAAAATTCCACGCCTTCTTGGATGATTGCACAGTGGAATTCCGGCAAGTGCCTTTGGGCAGACCGAATTGAAAGCGATGCTTATACTCTCACCGACGGCATTTCAAAAACCGTAAGTTTCAATCCTGCGGACAATTCCGTTTCCATGCGCCTGAATGCCGCAAATATCTATAACGGCAAGCCTGCTGATGAGAATAACTGGCCGCATCTGCTGCTTGAGCAGTCGCCGATTTGCGCTTACGGCGCACTTTCCGATGCAGACAAAGCATTCTATAACTGCTCTGCAGACCGAATCGTGCTCTCGCTTGATATCCGCCTTTCGGATTTTAAGGATACAACCAACAAAGACGGCATCAACGCCTGCCAATATCTTGCCTATGTTTATCTTTGCGGTGTTGAAAAGAATGAATTCGTCTGGTTCGGCATCAATCTCTTTGATGACAGAGGTTATCAGAACACCTACTGGGCGCTCGATAAAGGCAGCGGCAACATGGTTTATTCTCTTTCAACAAAGGATACCTTCGGGCTTGAATACAGGTCGCTTTTCAGGAACGGGAAGCCGTATGCTTCCGATGAATGGGTGCATGTTGAGGTTGACCTCACACCTCATCTTGATGATTTCATCAAAAAGGCTAACGAATCCGATACCTTCGGCAGGGAGATTTCGAGGGAGGATTTTTATATCGGCGGCACCAACATCGGATTTGAAATCCACGGCAACTATGACTGCACGGTGGATATTAAAGATTATAAACTTACGGCATATAACAAATGAAAGAAAGCACCTTCCTCTCGGAAGGTGCTGTTTTTATATTCTTATTCCTTTTTTCTGCATATCGGCACGAAGGATTTCAACATCGCCGTGATAATAGCAATGACCGTCCATTCCCGTTGCCCTTGCTCCGTCGATATTTTTCTGAACATCGTCGATAAAATAGCATTCGGCGGGGTCGAGAGAGAATTTCTCATAGAGAGCTTCGTAGATTTCCTTTTCGGGTTTGAGGAGCTTATAATCAGCCGAAATCAAAACTCCGTCAAAGAGCGAGAGAGCAGGAATTCCGCTTCTTCTCTCGTGGAAATCCGATGATGCGTTTGAAAGAAGATAGATTTTGTAGCCGTTTTCCTTGAGCTGTTTTACCAAATCATACATCTTTTCAAACGGCGGCATATAGGGATAAAAATTATTTACCATTTCTGCCGTTTTTTCAAAAATCTCTTCGGGGATTGCGGAGCGTTTCTGCTCCATAATATCCTCGGGAAAGATAATTCCTCTGTCCTTATCTGCCCAGATGGGATTTCTGAAAATCTCTTTGAGCAGGATATCCGCATATTCCTTTTTGAAAAGTGCATAGAGGGATTTTTCGGGGTTATAATCGATGAGCACGCCACCCATATCAAAAATAATATTCTTTATCATTCTGTTTTACCGTCCCAAAAATGCTGAACCCAGCATAATTTGCTGTCTTTATCGGGGTCTTTTGCAACGCCGAAGCCGGCCTTAACAAAATCCGGATTCATAATATTTTCATAGTGAGTAGGTGAATCTTTCCATGCCTGACAAACTTCCTCGGGAGTGGCATAGCCCCAGCCGATATTCTCGCCGACATTACCCTTTGATATGCCGCCCTCTTTGAAAATCGAGCTGAACTGCTTCATATTGGGCCTTGTATGGCTGTGAACGGCAGACCAGGCAAGCTCCTCGGCTCTTACATTCGCAATTTCAACGAGTGTTTCATCAAGCTCAAGCGGTGCAATGCCTTTTTCGGCACGGTATCCGTTGGTTATCTTGAGAATTTTTTCGATATAATCGCGGTAGGTTTCTCTGTTTTCCTTTGCTGAGGGAAGCAAGTCCGCATAGGAAGCATAATATCCGATGCGATTGAAAACATCGTTTCTTATTTCTTCATCAACAAGAATTTCGCTGCCGTCTTCCAGCTTCTCATAGTATTTAACGAGAGTCTGAGTGCGGATAACGCCGTATTTGAGATATTCGGTTTTAACCTCGCTGTCTTCAATAAGATCTGCTCTTGAAGTTTCGGGAACCTTTGTTGTGGTTGCCTTCTTCGTGGTAGTCACCTTTTTGGTGGTGGTTGGTTTTTTGGTTGTTGTGGGAGCGGCAGTTGTTGTTACCGTTGTTGATTCGATGGTTGTTTCAGGCAGCGTTGTTGTTTCTGCCTGCGTTTCGGTTACCGTTGTTGTCGGAATAACGGGTTCTTTTATTTCAGAAACCGAGCACGATGCCAGACCCGAAAGCGCAACTGCCGCAATAGTTGCCGCAATAACTGTTTTTTTCATTTCTTCGCCTTTTCTTTTTTGAATATTAATCAATTGCCTCAAACGACATTTTTGCAATGAACTTGTTATCATAAACCCGGATATCCATTTCGCCGTTCTGAAGCTCGGTGAGGCTCTTTGCGATTGAAAGACCCAGACCGTTGCCCTCGGTGTGCCTTGAGCTGTCGCCTCTTACGAATCTTTCAAAAAGCTCCTTGCCCTCGAAGTCAAGCTCCTGACCCGCAATATTGGCTATCTTTATAACTGCCTTTCCGTCTTTTTTGTCGAGAATAATCTCAACATCGGTGCCCGGTGCGGCATACTTACAGGCGTTGTTGAGCAGGTTGGAGAAAATTCTCCATATCCACTTGCCGTCGCCCATAATATAGACATCATCCTCCGGCATTTCTACTCTCGGAATAAGCTCGCTCTTCATAAACTTGACCGCAAACTCCTCAATCGTCTGCTGAATGATTATGTTGAGGCTTGTTTTTTCAAGATCAATGTCAATGTTACCCGATGAAATCTGCGATGCTTCGATAAGGTCAGAAAGAAGCATTGTCAGCTTGTCTGTATGGCGGTTGACGATTTCAAGATATTTCTTTCTGTCTTCCGCTGAAAGGTCATCTCTGTTGAGAAGGTCAACATAGTTTTTGATTGAAGTGAGCGGAGTTTTGATATCGTGGGAAACATTGGTGATAAGCTCATTTTTGAGCTTTTCGCTCCTGAGCTCCTGCTCCATCGCTTTATTAATTTCGTCACGGATTTTATCGAGGTTTTTACCGTGAGCACGGATGCTCGCAATTGAAAGCTTATCAGAAATAAATTCGTCACCGAGGATGCCCTTTGCAAGCTTCTGACCCTCTTCCTTAACATAATGAAGGTTAATGGCATACATAACGAAAATCGGAATAATGATAAGCCTTGTCATCGCCCAGATAACAATGAATGTAAGCATAACCGATTTGGGGTCTGCAACATCGGAAAGAATACCTTTATATGCCACAATTGAAAGAATTGCTGCCTCTCCGAGAACAAAAACGCATATGCCGATAATAAGCTTTTTGAAAAAGGTAAGGTCATTGAAGAATCTTCTGAGTTTTCTGGGAGTTCTCCTCTTGAACTTGCGGTAAATACGGTAGAAAAGAGTGTTTTTATAGATTTTACCCATCTTCACTCTGACAGAAAGGGTCTGAAGATAAGTCATAAGAACAAGGATGGCGGCAACGCAGACAAACATCATAACAACATTGTTGAGAACCATATCAACAGCCGCCGCAGAGGTCAGCCCTGTTATAATCCACGCAACCGTAAACAGAGATATCAGGAACAGCGTGCACACATCGAGCGGAATTTTATCAATGAATCCCGGCACGATTTCTCCGTTTTCGTCATCCTTGAAGCCTGCGTTGATTGTTATCATTGAAAGAAGAATGATAATAATCAGCGCCGCAAAAAACATTACCACAAAGAGAAAATATCGCAGCGTGTTTGCAATTTCAATCCAGCGGAAGGCATTGGTATATTTATCGTTTGCATCCGAATCTTCACCCATCAATATTGCATAACGGATTCTCAGCGGAACGGTGTTGCCGTTGCCGTAGAATCTGTAGAAATCTGAGCTGCCCGTATATTTTGAATTTTTGCTGAGCTCTGCAAATGTTTCTTTACCGCCCGTAGCTTCATAAACACTGTCAAACTCAACATTATCAAGAGTATCTATAACGCAGAAAACAAAACTTGACTGCTCGGGCGAAAATTTTTCTTCATAGTATTTTATTCGTCTGAGAATTCCCGTATCTTCCTTATACATATGCTCGGAATCCTCAATGCAGTTGAAATAATCCTTTGCAAAATCAATATCATCCAACGAATAAAGCTGAACGGCAACGCTCTTTGCGGTTTCGCCGTTATCACCTTCATTATAAAAACCGTATTCAAAAAGATAGGTCATACCGAGAATGCAGCCGATGAGGATTATCGTCATTACTATAAGAATAATAACAGACGCGGTACGGTCGCTTTCGGAACGGAGCTGGCCGTTTTTCATTGTAATCACTCCTTGCAATTACTTTTTCTTTTCCATTTTATAGCCGTGACCCCAGACTACTTTGAGATAATCGGGTCTGGCAGGGTCGATTTCGATTTTTTCTCTGAGATGGCGGATATGAACGGTAACGGTGTTTTCCGCGCCGAACGGGTCATCCTTCCAGACCTTGCGGTAAATCTCCTTGGGAGAGAATACCTTGTCGGGATTTTCCATAAAGAATTTGAGAAGCATCATTTCAGTGGGGGTGAGGTTGACGAGCTCACCGTCACGGGTGATAGTCTTTGAGTTATCGTCAAGCTCAAGACCGCCGTTTCTCAGTACCGATGAGTTCTCTTTTTCGGCTGCGGAGTCGTTTGAACCGCCGAATCTCATATATCTGCGAAGCTGTGATTTCACTCTCGCCATAACTTCGATGGGATTAAACGGCTTTGTTATGTAGTCATCCGCACCGGCATTGAGGCCGATGATTTTATCCATATCCTGGCTCTTTGCGGTAAGAAGAATAACGGGAATGTTATTGTTCTTTTCGCGAAGCTTTGCAAGAGCGGTTATGCCGTCCATAACGGGCATCATAATATCCATAAGCAGGAGATTTATTTCTTCGTTTTCAATAAGCTCAAGAGCATCTCTGCCGTTTTCCGCTTCAAAAATCTTGTAGTCCTCACCGGAAAGATAAACCTTCAGCGCAGAGCGGATATCAGCCTCGTCGTCGCAAATAAGAATATTATACATTGATAATTCTCCTCTCACCATTTTTTATAGGGACATTTCTGTTTGAGAAAAGCCGCCTTGAATTCGGGATAGCAGCCGCATTTGAGGCAGGTACCCTCGGAAAGCCATTCGCACCGGGTACAAATCTTAAGCCGCCTTTGGTATTCCTCATAATCGGATTTATCCTTATCGGCGATTTTCTTGATATGCTCCTTTATCGTTTGAAGCGTATCCCCTTTGTTAGCTTCTTTGAGAAGGCATCGCAAACAGAATTTATCGTTTTTGTTTGGATTATTGCCGTTGAGATTCATAAAAACCTCCATTAATCCATATTTAGTTTATTATAGCACTTATTTTGTATTATTCAAATACTTTTTGGCAAATTTGAAGATAATAAAAAAACCTTTATCCGAAGATAAAGGACGGGTGAAGTTTAATTCAGGGGGTTTCTTTTGCTGTTTTACAAGACGCAATCAAAAGTCTGCGGATATTACCGCAAAGTTTTTCAGAATTTTTATAAGTTGGTTCGTCAATCCTGTGAGTTGCATACATTAGTTTCAGCCAATAACTTGTTTCGTTAGCTTCCTTTAATGCTATTTCGAGCTTGGAAACAAAATCTTTTTTACTCTGTGCATATTGAGCTTCAAAAATGTTTGCTCCTACAGATGTAGCAGACCTTGCAAGCTGATCTGTCATATACGAACTTTTAGGAGTTTTAATATTATCAACTATATTTACAACAACGACTGAAAACTCAAAAGACAAATTAAGCAATTTATTTTCTGACATAAAATCACCTTTTCAGTAAATTAAATGATATATCGCTTATGCGATATGATTTATGATTTTATCATATGATATACTTGCTTTGCAAGTATGATATAATATCCGTTCCTGCATATGCCGAAGGCATATATCATCGCAATTAATGCGATATCATATCGAAAGATATATCACCCGTTCCGAAAGGAACGGATATCATTAAAAAATCCCCTATTTGTCTTTAGACAAATAAGGGATTTTTTCTGGAGCGGATGACGAGGCTCGAACTCGCTACCTCCACCTTGGCAAGGTGGCGCTCTACCAGATGAGCTACATCCGCAACTGCAGGAGCTATTATATCAAAGAGTTTTTGAAATGTCAAGCCTTTTTTTATAATTTTTTATTCCACAAAGGTAACATCTGAAAACCTTGCATCAACATAATCTGCAAGCTTTTCGGGGTTTACGCCGAGCATTGTTCCTCTGATACCTGCACTGACGTAGATTTTGTCGAAAAGGGTTGCGGTTTCGTCGATAACCGTCGGAAACTGTTTTTTCATTCCGACAGGTGAACAGCCGCCGCGGATATAACCCGTTGTTTTAAGCAAATCCTTAACGTGAATCATTTCAACCTTCTTCTCGCCGAAAGCCTTTGCGGTTTTTTTGAGGTCAAGCTCCTCACAGGTGGGAATGCAGCATACTCCGAACCCGTTTTTTTCGCCGCTGAAAACAAGAGTTTTAAAAATCTGCTCGGGATTTTTGCCCGTTTTTCTTGCAACGCTTTCGCCCGAAAGGTCGTTTTCGTCAACGGGATACTCCAGCACCTCATATTCGATTTTTGCCGCATCAAGCAGACGCATTGCATTGGTTTTGGTCATAACGATACCTCTTTTATTATGCTGTAGGGGTCGGCGACCCCGACGACCCGGGTAATCCGCAGGATTACTGTTTGCGGGCGATTCGTGAATCGCCCCTGCAACCGTGTTTGTTACCCTGAAAAATCGGGGGTCGATGATATCACCGACCCCGTAAAATTATTTCTTTGAAATTCTGAATTCAAATTCAATCTTCTTGTGGCTGCCGAGTCTGTATTCCTTATGAAGATGAGCACAGCCGGGCATATCGCCGCCAACGCCTCTCATTGCGGCATCGAGGCAGAGAGTGATGCAGTTATCCTTTTTAAGCTCATAGAGATGCTTTGCCTTATCGAGCTTTTCGGGGTTATAGTAACCGAGATTGAAGCCGAAGGGGATATCCATTGCATCGATTCTGATGCCGAAGCCCGATTCATCGCTTACAGTAAGGTTTCTGACATCCGTTCTGTGACCGTTTTCCTGCGGACGCATATATCTGTGTTCAAGCTCGGCAACAGTCATTGCGTGCTTTGCTATTCTGCCGCCGGTCTTACGGTCGAGATATGTTTCATGAGGACCTCTGCCGTACCATTCAACATTCTCAAGAGTGCTCTTGATACCCATTCTCATACCGACCTTGAGCATCGGAAGAAGCAGACCCATTGCGCTGTGTTTGACGGTTACTTCGCCTGCAGGTGAGAAGAGATATGTTGTTGAAACGCCTGCAACAAAGGGTGCCTTCCACTTGACGGTTACTTCAACACCCGAGGGAGTTGACTGCGCCTTAACGGAGCTTGCAACGGTCATTGCAGTTGTTCGCTTCCACTGATAAAGCGGATGAATTCCTGCAAACATCGGAGCAAAATTGAGATATTCACGGTCATTATCTGTCAATGCTCTGAAAAAGTCGGGTCGGAGCGGTGAATTCTCGTCGATAACCTCTTCTTCGCCGTATTTAAGTGATGCGAGAGCACCGCCCGTTATCTTTGCGGTGAAGCCTTCGCCCTGAATATTGATGTTTACGCCGTATTTTGCAAACTTAAGCTCGCCCACAGCGGGATTTTTCTTTGCCGCAGGCTGTTCACGGAGAATTACCTGGCAGAAATTCTGCTCAAAGCCTGCCTTTGCCCAAGCCTTATCCTTATTAAGAATGAAATAAACCGTAAGGATTACTTCACCGTCGGGATAATCGGCAATATTTACGGGCAGGGAGATTTCTTTTTCGCTGAGCGGAGCAATGATTTCATCAATCTTGCCGCTCTTTACTTCGTCGCCGTTAACAGCAAGCGACCAAACAATATCATAATCCTCTGTGGAGATGAAAAGATTCTTGTTTTTGATGATGATTTTACCGTTTTTGCAATCGGAGTCAACCATTTCAAGGTTTGAATATACTTTTTTAACCTCATAATATGAGGGATGGGGCTTTCTGTCGGCGGAAATGATGCCGTTTGCACAGAAATAGTAGCTTGTTGCGCCTTCCTTGAAGTCGCCGCCGTAGAGCCATTTTTCAACGCCGTCCTCTACCTTACGGATGGACTGGTCAACAAAGTCCCAGATAAAGCCGCCGCACATATGGTCATACTTCTCAAAATCATCAACATATTCCTTGAAGTTGCCGAGGCTGTTTTCCATTGCGTGGGCATATTCGCAGTAAATAACGGGGTGAGTAAGATATGTTTCGGCGGGAATGGGCTTGTTATCGGCGGCAAGAACGTTGGCAACATTCTCATATGCACTGATTTTAAGCTCCTTCTTATTTTTCATTGCTTCAACAACATACTCAACGGGATACATTCTGCTGATGAAATCGCTCTTTGTGAAATCAAAGTCGCCCTCATAGTGGATGGGTCTTGACTTATCGAGAGCAAGGATAGCGTTACGCTCGTGCATAAAATTTTCGCCGTCGCCCGCTTCGTTGCCGAGCGACCAGAAGCATACGCAGGCATGGCTTCTGTCACGAAGCACCATTCTTTCTGCTCTGTCTTCAACAGCTTCCTTGAATTCGGGGTTATCGCCGGGGCAGTTCTTGCGGCGAACGCCGTGGCTTTCAACATCAGCTTCGTCCATAACATAAAAACCGAGCTCGTCGCACATATCATAGAAAAATTCTGCGTTGGGATAGTGGCTTGTGCGGATAGCGTTGATATTTGCCTGCTTCATCAGGTAAAGATCCTGATAATATCTTTCGGTAGGCACTGCCCAGCCGTTATCGGGGTCGAAATCGTGGCGGTTGACGCCCTTGATAACAACTCTTTTGCCGTTCATATAAAGAACAGCATCTCTGATTTCAACTTTCTTGAAGCCGATGCGGATGCACTTGACGGAAAGAATCTGTCTGCCGATGCGAAGAGCAAGAACGAGCTTATAGAGATTGGGTTCTTCAGCCGACCAAGCCTTCACATTTTCTTTTATATAGTTAAGATTGATAACTGTTTTGCCGTTTTCAGCATTGACTTTCTCAACCGCAATCTTTTCGGGCTTACCGTCAACAATAAGAGCTGCTTCAAGAATGCAGTTTTCTGCCTCGCCATAATTCTGAAGAGTTACTTCAAGATTAAGAACACCGTTTTTATATGTATCGTCAAGAGATGCATCTGCAAAAAAATCGCGGATGCAGAGCTTTTCTTCGGCATAAACATAAACATCTCTGTAGATACCGCTGAGGAACCACATATCCTGGTCTTCAAGATAAGTGCCGTCTGTGTAGCGATAAACTTCAACGGTGATATCGTTTTTGCCGACCTTTACGAAATCGGTTATTCTGAATTCTGCGGGAGTCATTGAACCCTGAGAATAGCCGACATACTTACCGTTTAAATAGAGATAGAAGCCTGCCTTGACTGCACCGAAATGAATGAAAATTTCTTTGCCGTCAAAGGTTTCGGGCACCTCAAAACTGCGGCGGTAAACACCGATTTCATTGAGGTTATGATTTATTTTCGGAATTTCATTTTTATTTGTTGAAAGAGCGGGAGGCAGGAAGCTGCAGAGATAGAGGGGGTTACCATAGCCCTTAAGCTGCCAGAGTGATGGAACTTCAATATCATCCCAGGAGGAATCATCATAATTCTCGCCGTAATAATCCGTTCTGAGATAGTCAACACCCTGCTGCCAATAGAATTTCCAGGTGCCGTTAAGGCTGAATTTAAGAGGAGCTTCTGCGCCGTCAACAGCATCTCTTACACTCTTGCGGGGCAACGCCGTGTTGTGTCCGTCTTCCTTATTATCTTTGATTATATACGGGTTTTCCCAGAATTTCAGTTCATTCATTTTATTCATCCTTTCGCCGCACATATTTATACATTATATATTTTATCATAAAAAAATTTATTTGTCTATAAAAAAATCCGCCCGAAGGCGGATATATCAGACATTTGTGAGCGAATCAACATATCCCGTTCTTTTGAGAAGAGTTGATGACGAAATCTGCGAAATATAGACCTTTTCGCTGCCGTTTTTATCTCTGCAGACAATAAAGGATTTCGGGATATCGTAGCAAACATTTTCAACGATTCCCGCTTTTTCAGCCTTTGCAAGATAATCTCTTGTTCTTTTTGAAACGGTTGTTGTGTCCAGATCAAAAATGCCGATTATTTCGTCAAAGGTGATAACCTTATCCATACCGAGATGCAGATACATAATTTACTCCATTTCGCTTATTTTTCCGTCGGCAACCTCAAACGCCTTTCCTTTTTTGGAACGCAGAAGTGTTGACGGGTCGCAGCAGGTGATGAAAACCTGCCAGTTATCAAGATAATTAAGTATAAAGGTCTGCCTGCCTTCGTCAAGCTCGCTCATAACATCATCAAGCAGCACAACGGGGCATTCACCCGTTATTTTTTCAATAATCGATGCTTCGCCGAGCTTCATTGCAAGGGCGCAAGACCTCTGCTGACCCTGCGAGCCGAAAACTCTTGCATCCCTGCCGTTAAGGGTTAAAATAAGATCGTGGGTATGAGGACCTGCGTTTGTATAGAGCCTTTTTATATCGGCATCCCTTGATTTTTCTATATCGGCAACAAGCTTTTCTCGGATTTCTTCCTCGCTTATGTTTTCCTTTGAAAAATCGTAGTAAAATGAAAATGTTTCTCTGCCCGAGCTGATTCCTTTATATATTTCACCCGAAAGAGCGGTTAATTCCTCAATATAATTGAGGCGGTATTTGATTATTTTTGCGCCGAGTTTCGCAAGCTCCGCATCCCACGGAACCATATAATCATACTGAAAGCTCTTTTCTCCCAATTTTTTGAGAAGAGCATTTCTCTGATCAAGCACACGCAGATAGCGTGACATAACCTGAGCATAATTCGGCTTGATAAGGCTGAGAGCGATATCGAGCATTTTACGGCGTTCACCCGGTCCGTCCTGCACAATGCCGAGAGTTGCGGGCGAAAAAACAACTGCGGAGAATTTGCCCATCATTGCACGGGGAGATTCTTCCTTAACACCGTTAAGAACAAGCTCTTTGCGCTTATTTATTTTCATAACAGCATTTTGTTCACGCATATGTGAATAAAAATCGCTCTCGATTTCGGCTTCATCTTTTCCTTGCTCTATAAGCTGGGAATTTTTGCGGGCTCTGAAGCTGTAAAATCCCGTCATAAGCCATATGCTTTCGATAATATTCGTCTTTCCCTGACCGTTTTCGCCGTAAATTATGTTCATTTCGGGATGAGGTTCAAATGAAACAGACTGCAGATTGCGGAAATTCTTTGCGGAATGGCGTTTGATTATCAAATTTTACCATCCCTTCACTTAAATTAATAATGAATAATTAAAAATTAATAATGAATAATTAAGGGTCTACGACGATTTATATATTTGGGTACGGGCAACGCCCGTCCGAAATTCTTCATTTTTCATTATTAATTAATATACTTATTCTACGCAGTAAATAACTCTTTCAAATTCGGCATTATCACCCTTGCGGAGTTTTTTTCCTCTCTGAGTGCAGATTTCTCCGTTAACTTTTACTTCGCCTTCCTGAATAACGATTTTTGCGTGTCCGCCCGTCTGAACGGCATCGCACATCTTAAGAAAAGCATCGAGGCGGATAAAATCCGTGTCAATTTTCTTTGAAATCTTCTGTTTTTCAACAATTTTAGCTTTAATCTTCATTTTTCAGCCTCACGGGAAGAATTAAGAATATGAATTCATCGCCTTCGTTGGGAACGATAAGAATCGGTGAAACTGCGCCGTTAAGCATAATTCTCACTTCGTCGCTGTCGCAGGCACGGAGTGCATCGAGCATATACTTATTATTGAAGCCGATTGTGCATCCTTCACCCTCTATTGAAGCGGGAATTCTGTCGTTTGCGGTACCGAGAGAAGTTATTGACGACATCTTAATCATATTTTCATCAAAAACGCACTTGACGGGGCTCTTGATTTTTTCGGTTATGATAAGAGAAGTTCTGTCGATACTCTCGATAAACGCTCTTGTATTGACATTGATAACTGTTTTTGTTGAAGAAGGAATGGCGGCTTTGTAGTTAAGAAATTCGCCGTCGAGAAGTCTGGAAATAATGTTATAACCCGAAACTTCAAAGATAATGTGGCGCTTACCTACACCGAGAGTCACGTCCGCATCGTCGTCATTCATCAGCTTCACAACTTCTGAAAGAGTTTTTGCGGGCACAACAAACGAAAGCACTTCGCCGCTGTAGTTGATATTTTCGTTTCTGATTGCAAGGCGCACACCGTCAACCGCAATAAGTCTGATATGATTTTCTTCAATCTCAAACTTGATGCCCGTGTGAACAATCTTGCTGTCCTTAACGGCAGCAGAGAAAATAGTTTTTTTGACCATATCCTTAAGAATACCCTGCTGAACGGTTATGGGATAACCGCCCGAAACCGAGGGAAGGTCGGGATATTCTTCTGCGGAAATACCGATAAGGGTTGATTCATAATCTCCGCATGAAATATAGGCAATGTTTCTGTCGTCGCTGAAAATCTCAACGGTTGAGCCGGGAAGCTTTCTGAGAGTTTCGCTGAACATATGGGCATTGAGAACAAGCTCTCCTTCAACCTCTGTTCTTGCGGCGATTGAAGTTGTGATACCCATTTCGAGGTCATAGCCGGTCAGAGTGAGAACGCCTTCCTTTGCGCTCATAAGAATGCCTTCGATTGCGGGGATTGCGGTTTTGGTTGATGCCGCTCTCTGCACGTTCTGGCAAGCCTCCGAAAGCTCGGCTGTGTTGCATATAATTTTCATTTGGATTTCCTCCTCTGTGAGAAATTGTTGAGTAAAAAACTTTTCCACACGGGTGTTGAAAGAAAACGACCCGATTATGATTTTTTCATTTTTTCAAGCCTTATATAGGAAGGTAAGATATATGTATTATAGTAGTAATAGTAGAGTGCGTTAAAATATGGTAAAACTTCCGAATCTGTTGATATTGCTTGATTTGCGGTAAAATTTTTACTGCAAAGAAAAGTGGAAAAGTAAGGGTTTTTCACACCCTGTTTTTGTCCTGTGTGACAATGTGGGAAAACCTGATGTGGAAAAGTATAAATATGTGGTAAAACTTTTTTAAATTTAATTAACAATGAAAAGTGAATAATGAAAAATTAAGGGTCTGCGACGCTATAATAATCGGGTACGGGCATAGCCCGTCCGAAATTATTCATTATTAATTATTCATTTTTCATTAGTTTATAGTTCTTTTCTGCCCTCAAGTGCACGGATAAGAGTGAATTCATCCGCATATTCAAGGTCTGCGCCGACGGGCACGCCATAGGCAAGGCGGCTCACGTTAACGCCGAGAGGCTTTATCAGCCTTGAAATATACATTGAGGTTGCTTCGCCCTCAACGGTGGGGTTGGTTGCCATTATAACCTCTTTTACCGTGTCGTCGCCGAGCCTTAAAAGAAGCTCTTTGATGCAGATATCTTCGGGATTTATATCGTTCATCGGAGAAATAACTCCGTGAAGAACGTGATATAATCCGTTATATTCGTGGGTGCGTTCAATGGCAATAACATCTCTCGGGTCCTCAACAACGCAGATTGTTGATTTATCCCTTGATTGAGATGAACAGACTGAGCAAATCTCACCGTCGGTCAGATTACAGCATACCTCACATTTTTTGATTGATTCACGGGCGTTAGTGATTGCATCGGTAAATTTTTTTGCATCAGCATCGCTCATATTGAGAATATGGAATGCAAGTCGCTGTGCGCTTTTTTTACCGACGGAAGGCAGCTTTGCAAACTGCTCAATCAAACGCTCGAGTGAAGGAGTATAACCGCTCATCAGAAAAGACCGGGGATTGAAAGGCCGCCCTTGGCTCTTTCCATGCCCTGCTCCATAGCATCATTTGCCTTGCGGATGCTTTCGTTGAATGCGGAGATGATAAGATCCTGAAGCATTTCAACATCTTCGGGGTCAACAACCTCGGGCTTGAGGTTAACGGCTGTTACTTCGTGTGCACCTGTAACAACAACTTCAACTGCGCCGCCGCCTACTGTTGAGGAAAATTCTGTTGATTCAACTTCCTGCTGAATCTTCTGCATATTTTCCTGCATTTCCTGAATTTTTTTCATCATATTGTTGCCGCCCTGAGGAGCGCCGGGGATTCTTGCTTTCATTTATAATTCCTCCTGATATCAGTTATTGTTGAATTTATTGATTTTGTCCTTTAAATTTTCCAAAGGACTTGTTTCTTTTTTCTGCTTCTGCGGATTTGAAACCGCAATCTTCATCTTTTTGCCGACTACCTCATAAATTGCCTTGGCAAGCTCTTTTGAATGGGTATCGGTGCAGATAAAGTCGAAGAGGGTCGGATTTTCGGAGCATATAACAACTCTGCCGCTTTTGATAACCGCCGTTGAATTTGCGAGAATTCCGAAAAGCGGAATATCATATTTCTTGATTTTTTCAAGCACTTCAACCCATCCGGGGAAAGGTCCGTCGGGAGTTTCAATATTCTCTGCGGGAGGCTCGGGGGGAAGGGGTGCTTTTTCTTCTGCGGGAGCAGGCTCACTCTTAGTCTCTTCCTTGACTTCGGGTTTCGGTACAGGGGGAGTTGCGGGAATGGGAGCAGGAGTTGAAACGGGAGCGGAAACAGGTGCTGCCGCAGGTCTTACTCCGTTTCTGAGCATTTCCTCGAGCTTTTCTATTCTTTCTTCAAGAGCTTCGGAAATTGCACCGCCCGAAACTGCCTTGACGGGTGAACACATTCTGATTACCGCTGCTTCAAGCTGAATTTTCTTGTTGGCGGCATTTTTTATATTCTTTGAAGTCTGCTCAAGAATCTCGATGCATTCGAGTATCTTTGAAAGCTTGAGCTGAGATGCTCTTTCTTTGAGCTTTGAAAGTTCATCTTTTGAACAAACAATCAAGCCTTCGCAATCAGAAACGGTTTTTGCAACCATAAGATTACGGAAATGGAGAGTAAGCTCAGTACAAAGACTGTCTATATCGCAGCTTTCGCTGTGGAGCTTTGAAACGAGTTTGAGAGAATTTGTGAAGTCCTCTTTTGCAACAAATTCCGAGAAGGAGAAAAGATGAATTGTGCCCGCAATACCTGCCGCATCGCTGACTGTATCTTCATCGATGTCGCTTCCCATAGCAAAGCATCTGTCGAGAAGGGAGAGTGCATCACGCATACCGCCGTCTGCAATTCTTGCGATAAGGCTTGCGGCATTTTCGGTGAGAGTTACATTCTCTTTTTCCGAAACATAGAGCAGCCTTGCGGTGATATCCTCGGGAGCGATTCGCTTGAAATCAAATCTCTGGCATCTTGAAAGAATTGTTGAGGGGAGCTTATGAATTTCGGTTGTTGCGAGTATAAATATAACGTGTGAAGGAGGCTCTTCAAGGGTTTTCAGAAGGGCGTTGAATGCGCCGATTGAAAGCATATGAACCTCGTCGATGATATAAACTCTGTATTTTGCGTTTGCGGGGGTGAAGTTTGCTTCTTCACGCAAATCACGGATGTTATCAACACCGTTGTTGCTGGCGGCGTCGATTTCGATAACATCAAGGATTGCGCCGCTGTCGATACCTCTGCAGATTTCGCATTCGTTGCAGGGGTTGCCGTCAACGGGATTCAGGCAGTTGACCGCCTTTGAAAGAATCTTGGCGCAGGTTGTTTTGCCCGTGCCTCTCGAACCCGTGAAAAGATAAGCGTGGGATATTCTGCCGCTCTGAAGCTGGCTTTGCAGGGTTCTGGTAACGTGGCGCTGACCGTAAACATCATTGAAATTACGGGGACGCCATTTTCTGTATAACGCCTGATACATTCCTTTCACCCTTTCTAAAAAATAAGCATTCTCTTAGTCATATGGCGGTAGGCAGACTGTGGCGCACAAGACTGTCCGCTTAATGCTGCTCGGTTCACCCGCCTGACATGGTTCACGGTGCCCTGTCGCACAGGACCCACACGCCACATGACTAAAAGAATGCGCTGCCTATTTATTATATAATATATTTATAATAATATCAAGTGAAATTTTTGCTTTTGGTTGTTATATTTTAATTTTCGGGCAAAAAAATAATAAAAAACAGCTCTTTTTTTCACAAATTCTGAAATTCTGAATATTTTGATATTAACAAATCACCGCTAAGGAGGCAATTATGAATCAGGCATATTTTCTCGGTTCAAGCGGTAAAAACGGATTTTTTTCGTGTTTTAATCAGCTTACACCCAAAATCGACGGTCAGTATACTTATATCATAAAAGGCGGACCGGGAACGGGTAAATCGTCAATGATGCGGAAAATTGCGAATGAAATGGAAAAAAGAGATATAGCGTGCGAAAGAATTTTTTGTTCATCGGATCCCGATTCACTCGACGGTGTTATTTTTCCGTCACTTAGGGTAAGCATCTGCGACGGCACTTCTCCTCATACTCTTGACCCCGAATATCCCGGTGCAAGCGGAGAGATAGTTAACCTCGGCGACTGCTGGGATAAAAATAAGCTTTTTGAAAACAGAAATAAAATTATTGAACTGACCGATAAAAATAAGGAATGTCACCGCAGGAGCAGGAGGTTCATTGAGTCTGCATTCTCAATTTTCGGCGACGGAGAGAAAATCTGCCGTGACAGTCTGGATGAAGACAGGCTGATGAGATATGCAACGAGGCTCGCAAACCGCCATTTCAAAAAGCCCGACGGTAAAATCGGTCTGCAGAAAATCCGTCTGCTTGATGCGATAACCCCGAAGGGATATCTTTTTCTTTCGGATACGGTTAAAATGCTTTGCGACACTGTTATAGTTTTTGAAGATGATTTCGGCGTTGCGGCGTCCGAGGTTATTGACCGCATTCGCTCTTATGCGCTTGCAAGCGGGTATTCTGTTATTGCGTCACCGAGTTTATATAACGAAAAAAATTACCGCCACATAATAATAAAAGAGCTGTCGCTCGGATTTTTTACCGCCGACAAGCTCTGTAATCTTAATATTGAACCGACAAAAACCGTTTCTCTGCGCAGATTTTATTCAGCAGGGGAATTAGCTTCGCATAAAGCACGGCTCTTATTTTCTAAAAAAGCATCAAAAGAGCTTCTTCACGAAGCGGTCTGTGCTCTGAGAATTGCAAAAGATATCCACGATGAGCTTGAAGCCTGTTATATTGAAGCGATGGATTATTCAAAAATCTCCGTTATCACTCAATCGCTCATTGAGAGAATATGGCGGAGTGAGTGGTATTCTTCTGATTAATATTTCTTTATCCTCCTGCAAACCTCGGCAACGGGCAGACCGACTATATTGAAGTAGTCGCCCTCAATGCGTTCAACGAGCGTGCAGCCGAGGCCCTGGATTCCGTAGCTTCCTGCCTTATCCATTGGCTCGCCGCTTGCAACGTAGGATTCAATTTCTTCGTCATTAAGCTCATAAAACTTAACCTTGCTTATCTGCGCAAATTCTTCTTTTTCGCCGCCACAGAAAATGCAGACGCCCGTTATAACCTCGTGTTCGATACCCGAAAGCATTTTAAGCATATTAACGGCATCGGTTTTATCCTTGGGTTTTCCGAGAATTTTTCCGCCCGCAACAACGATTGTGTCTGCGCCGATAACAATATCATTCTCATATTCTTCCGCTATGACCGCCGCCTTTTTGGTTGCGGTCATTTTTGCGGCTTCGGCAGGGGGAGTGCCCTCGGGCACGGATTCGTCAACATCCTTGACGTGAATTTCAAATTCAAGCCCCGCAGTTTGCAGAAGCTCTCTGCGGCGGGGTGATGACGATGCAAGAATTATCTTTTTCATTCAATAATACCTCTGCGGAACATTTCCGCCACTTTCATAATGAGTGCAATTGTTTTGCCGTCGCGGATTTCATTGTTGATTACCATATCAACCGCCTTGTCGATATGAATCTTTTCAACCTCAAGGAATTCATCCTCATCGGGATTCATCTGAGTTGCCGTAAGGTCAGAGGCGGCATAAAGATGAATAATCTCTCCGCAGTAGCCCGGGGTGGGATAGAATTTGCCGAGGTCATAATATTTGCCTGCGACTGTGCCTGTTTCTTCTTCAAGCTCTCTCTTGCCTGCTTCAAACGGGTCTTCACCCTTTTCAAGCTTGCCTGCGGGAAGCTCAAGCACTATCTCCATATAAGGATATCTGAACTGACGGACAAAAATCAGCTCTTTGTTTTCGGTAAGAGCCGCAACGCATACTCCGCCGTTATGCTCAACAACCTCACGGATGCAGGGATTGCCGTTGTGAAGTTCAGCCTTATCACGGCGCACGTTTATTATTTTGCCTTCATAAACATAATTTTTTTCAACTGTTTTTTCAAAAAGCTCCATAATTTCCTCCGCTAAAGAATATATTTTATCGAGGTGGTAACAGATGAATTATATCACAAATCCTGCGGTTATGACAGCCGAAATTCAAAGAAAAATGATTTTTTCTTTGAAAAAAGCATATCCGATGCTCGGGGTGAGAGTTATCGGCAGGTCATTGTGCCAAAGACCGATATTTTCTCTTTCTGTAGGCAGAAGCGAAAATCCTTTGCTCATTGCCGCAGGCTTTCACGGTCAGGAATGGCTGACAACTTTGCTTGCACTCCGTTTTGCCGAAATTCTTCTCCGTTCAAAAACAACACGCACTCCGATATGGGGAATCGAGCCTGCAAGCATAACCCGGGGCGTTGTTATCGTGCCTTGTGTTAATCCCGACGGAGTGCAGATTGCGATTAACGGAATTGACGGTGCAGGCAGATATGCGGATTATTATCGGAAAATAACTGCATCGTCAAACGAAAAATGGAGTGCCAACGCAAGGGGAGTTGACCTCAACCATAATTTCGATGCGGGCTGGAATATACTGCGCGAAATGGAAATCGACAGCGGAATAGTTGCACCTTCGCCAAGGAGATACGGGGGATATATGCCCGAGAGCGAGCCCGAATCAAAAGCGATTGCAAGCTATGCAAGAATGATTAAACCGAGAATGGCGGTTGCCCTTCACAGTCAGGGAGAAGAAATCTTTTGGGAATACGGCAAAAACAGACCGCCCAGAAGCAGGGAGATTGCGGGTATCTTTTCAGCGGTCAGCGGATATACGCTTGTTGAGAATGAGGGTCTTGCCTCTCACGGCGGATTCAAGGATTGGTTCATTGATTATTTCAACAGACCTGCGTTTACCGTTGAAATCGGAAAAGGCGAAAATCCTTTGCCTTTGAGCGATTTTGACGGTATTCTCAAAAAAACAATACCGATGCTGACAGTTGCATCGGTATTATAAAAATTATTCTAATGCTGATAAAATTGATGCGATTCTTGCAAGGTCATCCTTATCGTAGAATGCGATTTCGAGCGTGCCCGATTCCTTGCCGCTCTTTGTGATAACCTTTGCCTTTCTGCCGAGAGAATTATTGAGCGAAAGCTCAACTTCGTCAAAGAAGGTGGGGCGGTTGGATGATGCCGCTTTCTTTTCCTTTTTCTCTGCGGTGAGGGTTTTTACGAGCTTTTCGGTTGCTCTTACGGAAAGACCCTTGCTGATGATTAATTCTGCTGTAGAAATAAGAACCTTTTCGTCATCGAGTGCGGCGAGTGCTCTTGCGTGGCCTGCGGAGAGCTTGTTTTCACGCACCATATCAAGTACCTTTTCGGGGAGCTTGAGAAGACGGAGTGCGTTTGCAACAGCAGGTCTTGATTTGCCGACCCTCTGAGCCGCTTCTTCCTGAGTTAAATTGAAGTCCTTCATAAGGCTTGCAAAGCCGAAGGCTTCTTCAACGGGATTAAGGTCTTCACGCTGTAAATTTTCTATTAAAGAAATAACGGCAGCTTCAGTGTCACTGAGTTCTTTTATGACAACGGGCACCTGAGTGAGCCCCGCAATGCGGCTTGCTCTCCAGCGTCTTTCGCCTGCGATGAGCTGATAACCGCCGCCGATGATGGGTCGCACGATAAGAGGCTGAAGCACACCGTGCTGAGCAATTGAATCTGCAAGCTCTGAAAGAGCCGCTTCGTCAAACTGCTTTCTTGCCTGCTCCTTATTGGGTTCGATATCCATAAGGTTGAGTTTAACGGGCTGAGCTGCGCCCGATTCTTCGAGTGAATTATCTGCAAGCAGCGAACCGAGTCCTCTGCCGAGACCGCTTTTTTTCGGTGCCATACTTTTTCTCCTTTTAATGAAAAATTAATAATGAAGAATGAATAATTGATGACGGACTCTGTCCGTACCTGATTTTAAATTATTAATAATTAAATCTTATTATTAAGCCTCAGAAACTCATCAGCAAGGTCGCTGTATGCGTGCGCGCCTTTTGAGGATTTATCGTAGTACATAACCGGCTGACCATAGCTCGGTGCTTCGGAAAGACGGACGTTTCTCGGAATAACGGTTGAATAAACCTTCTTCGGGAAGCATCTCTTGACTTCCTCAACAACCTGCTGAGTAAGGTTGAGCTGACCGTTATACATTGTGAGAAGAACGCCTTCGATTTCTATGTAGGGGTTATAAAGTCGCTTAACGGTTCTGACTGTTGAGATAAGCTGTGAAAGTCCTTCAAGAGCGAAGAATTCGCATTGAATGGGAACAATCAGAGTGTCCGAAGCGCAAAGACCGTTGAGAGTGATGAGTCCGAGCGAGGGGGGACAGTCAAGAAAAATAAAATCAAATTCGTCAACTATCGATGCAAGAGCATTCTTGAGCCTTGATTCTCTTTTCTGGAATTCAATCAGTTCAAGCTCCGCACCAGCGAGGTCCATACTTGACGGCATAACATAAACATTATCGTAGGGAGTTTTAACAACAGCATCAGCTGCCGAGCAGCTGCCGATAAGCACGTTATAAGATGATTTTTCAAGGCCTTTTTTGTTGATTCCGAGGCCGCTTGTTGAGTTGCCCTGAGGGTCGATATCAACAAGCAGGGTTTTATATCCCTTACTGCCGAGCGCCGCAGTAAGATTAACGGCGGAGGTTGTTTTGCCGACGCCGCCTTTCTGGTTTACGATTGCTATAGTCTTACTCAAAATAATCTCTCCCGATTATATATATAATGTAATTAATATAAGTACAGGGCGGAGAATTGCTCCTGCCGATTAAATACAGTATAACATAATGAATATAAAAATGGAAGAATAAAATAAAAATTAATATGTTTCACGTGAAACAACCGTAATGTAGGGGTCGATGCTCTCATCGACCCTGAACAGTAAAGCAGAAAGGGCAGGCGTAAAAGCCTGCCCTTCCCGCTTTGGATGTGGGTGTGAAAGAGAAAGATATGGTAAGTTAGAAGTTGTTAATGTTATGCAGAACTCTTTTTTGCTTTAATATAGCAATTTCTGCTTTTTGGAATGCGGACTATATATTCTATATATTCATCCGTTTCGCTTTTGGCGGAATCTGCTTCGATTCCGGCTCTTCTCATTGTATCAACTGCATGATTGAGGGTGTTCACAAAAATGCGGACATCCTTGAAAAGCTTTACCGCAGGCTGACGGTGGCGGCTGTCGGTTGAGAGAATCTGCGTCACAAGTTTCTCCGTTTCAGCAACATTAAGCCGTTTTTCGCTTATAATGGATAATGCTCTCTCCATTTGACTTGTGGAAGTCAATCGCAGCATTGCTCTTGCGTGGCGCTCGGAAAGATTCTCCTGAGTTATCTTAAGCCGCATTTCTTCGGGCAATCGTAAAAGACGGAGTTTGTTAGAGATTGTCGGAGCCGCCTTGCCGAGCTTTTTGCAGACCTCTTCGCGTGTCATTCCGAAATCGACTATCAGTTTTTCTATTGCAACCGCTTCTTCAAAGAATCCGAGGTCACTGCGCTGAATATTTTCAAGCAGGGCAAAGAGTGCGGATTTTTCGTCACTTGCTTCCATAACGATGCAGGGTACCTGAGTTACTCCCACAAGCCTTGATGCACGCAGGCGTCTTTCACCTGAAATCAATTCATAATCGCCTCGGCTGTTAATCCTTACGGCAATCGGCTGAATGATTCCGTTCTGCCTTATGCTTTGTGCTAAACTTTCAAGTTCATCAAAATCAAAGCGTTTTCTCGGCTGATTCGGATTAGGATAAATCTCCTCCTGAGGGACAAGAATTATCTGACCGCCTATTTTGTATTTACCGGATTTCAAAAATCAAATCCCCCCGTTCGTTTCATTGACTCAATGATAGCACCGAAAGGGGGGATTGTCCAGCTTATTCGATTGTCACAAATCTGCCGCAAGCGACAGAAAACAATAAAATTAAAGAGGCTTTTTCGCAATCTGTGCGGATACTCGGGGATATTTTGGCGGAACGTGCGATATCTTTTTGATAACGACTATTGTTCTTTCGCCGCCGTCGGAGAGGGTAAATGACTTTTCATCAACAATCTGACCGCCGAGAGTCTTGATTGCGTTCCTTGCATTGGCAATTTCTTCCTGAGCTTTTGCGCCCTTCATTGCGAGGAATACTCCGCCGACTTTAACGAAAGGCAGGCAGTATTCGCAAAGAACGTTAAGTGCCGCAACCGCACGGGAGCAGACAACATCAAATTTTTCTCTGTATTCCTTGTTCTGACCCGCTTCTTCAGCTCTTGTGTGGAGCACTTCTGCGGAAAGACCGAGCTCTTCAACGGTTGAAGCAACATATTTGAGCTTCTTTGCGGTTGAATCAATCATAGTCATTTTAAGGTCGGGTCTTGCTATAAGCAGGGGAATTGAGGGGAATCCTGCGCCCGTGCCGACATCGAGCACTTTTGCACTTTCGGCAAATTCATAAGCCGAGAGAGCGGAAACGCTGTCTGCAAAATGCTTGACGGCAATCCCGTCGGGGTCGGTGATGGCGGTGAGATTCATTGTTTTGTTTTGCTCAACAAGAAGATATGCGAGTTTTGAGAAAAGCTCAAGTTTATCTTCGGATATTTCAATGCCGAGCTTTGCGGCATCTTCTTTTAAAAGTGACGGATTATACATTAATTTATACCGTTCCTCTCAAGGTAAATAAGTAAAACTGAGATATCGGCGGGGGAAACACCCGAAATTCTTGAAGCCTGACCGACGGTTTCGGGTCTGATTTTACCCAGTTTTTCGATAGCTTCAAGGCGCAGACCTATTATTTCTTTATAATCAAGGTCTGCAGGAAGCCGTTTTACCTCAAGGCGGCGCAGGTCATTAATCTGCATCTGCTGCCTTTTGAGGTAGCCTTCGTATTTGATATCAATCTCAACCTGCTCAAAAACTTCATAGGGCAGGTCGGGTCGTGTTTTATCAAACGGGGTGAGAGCTTCGTAGTTAACCTGCGGTCGGCGAAGCAAATCAATCATTTTAACGCCTTTTTCCATTGGTGATGTTTCACGTGAAACAAGCATTGCATCGATTTCGGGTGTTTTGGGGATTGAAAGATTCTCAACTCTTTCTCTCTCTTTTGCGATAAGGTCGAGCTTTTCAAGGAATTTATTATATCTCTCCTCGGAGATAAGACCTGCTTTGTAGCCGATTTCGGTGAGTCTGCGGTCTGCATTATCCTGGCGGAGAATGAGTCTGTATTCCGAGCGTGAGGTCATCATTCGGTAGGGGTCTGAGCAGCCTTTGGTCACGAGGTCGTCAATGAGCGTGCCGATATAAGAGGTTGTGCGGTCAAGGATAACGGGTTCTTTGCCCTTAATTTTGAGGGCGGCATTCATACCTGCAACAAGACCCTGAGCCGCGGCTTCCTCATATCCGCTTGAGCCGTTGAACTGACCTGCGCCGTAAAGACCGGGGTAATCCTTGAATTCAAGAGTCTGACGGAGCGAAAGAGGGTCAACGCAGTCATATTCAATCGCATATGCGGTGCGGAGAAACTCCGCATTTTCAAGACCCGGAATGCTTCTGACTATTTTGAGCTGAACATCTTCGGGCAGCGACGATGAAACGCCCTGGAGATACATCTCATCGGTGTTTGCGCCGCAAGGCTCAACAAATATCTGATGGCGTTCCTTTTCGGAGAAACGCACTATTTTATCCTCAATGCTCGGGCAGTAGCGAGGACCAACGCCGTCAATCTTGCCCGAATAAAGGGGTGAACGGTGCAGATTATCAAGAATGGTCTGCTTTGTTTCTGCGTTTGTGTATGTAATATAACATGGTTCGGTGTTACGGATTTCAAAATCACAGCCGAACGAAAACGGAACAATTCTTTCGTCACCGTACTGTGCTTCGAGTTTTTCAATGTCAACACTTCTGCGGTTGATTCTCGGAGGTGTGCCCGTTTTGAATCTTCGTGTCATTAATCCGAGTTCTTTGAGTGATTTTGCAAGCTCAACTGCGGGGAACATTCCGTCAGGGCCGCTTTCGTATGAAACATCGCCGATAAATATTCTGCCCGCAAGGAAGGTACCCGTTGCAATTATAACAGCCTTTGCTCTGTGGATTGCTTCAAGGCGGGTTTTAAGAATCCATTCATCACCGTCGGGGCGGATATCAACAATTTCTGCCTGACGGAGATAAAGGTTATCCTGTTTTTCCATAACGAATTTCATATAATCGCAGTAGCCTCTGCGGTCAATCTGTGCACGAAGGCTGTGAACCGCAGGACCCTTGCCGAGATTGAGCATACGGCTCTGGAGTGTGTTGAGGTCAGCGGCAATACCCATTTCACCGCCGAGAGCATCAATTTCG
>JAZNRG010000079.1:0-3539 GCA_045590575.1 Acutalibacteraceae bacterium
GGCCAGGTTTACGTTCTTTCAAAGGAAGAAGGCGGCCGTCATACTCCCTTCTTCAACAACTATCGTCCTCAGTTCTATTTCAGAACAACTGACGTTACAGGCGTTATCAGCCTTCCCGAAGGCACAGAAATGTGTATGCCCGGCGACAACGTTGACATGAACGTTGAACTTATCACTCCCATCGCTATTGAAAAGGGTCTCCGCTTCGCTATCCGTGAAGGCGGCAGAACTGTTGGTTCAGGCGTTGTTATCGATATCGCTGAATAATTAAAAACAAGTTTTTTTGGAGCAGTCGCAAGACTGCTCCTTTTTTCGTAGGGGTCAGCGACACGATGACCGAGTACGGCGATTAATGAATCACCAAAAAATAACCCGTGCAACCAATCTGCACGGGTTATAATAATCACTGTTTTCTCATTATTCCTTCTTCAACCGCTGTATGGGCGCAGAGCTTGAGGATTTCGGTTATCTGTTCGGGTATATCGGGAATAATAAAATCATTACCGAAAATGCTTTCATTAAAAATCATTTCATAGAAGCAGGCACCCGCAAGGTAGCAGCCGAGGTCGTTTCCGTGGAAACCGTCTTCGGTCAGCTTGTCGCCGATGGGAGTGTTTCTCGCTGTCTGCCAGGCTCTTCCGCTGGGGATGATGAGATCAATATCAGCTTCCATTGCGGCGTTTACATAACTTTCTGTAAGTGCCTTATACATTTCTTGCTGACTTCTGCCGTATCTGGAAAAATCGGGATGAGCCGAGCCGCTTTCATATGCCCAGGTCTGATGAAGCATTATTTTTGCTTTGGGCTGAACCATCCTGCAGTATTCCGTAAGCTCAGAAAGATAGGGCGAATAGCTTTCGGGAATGCCGCTGAGTCCGCTGCATTGCTGAATGGTGATTATATCCCATTCTTCATCTTCAACCGCTTCGTGAAGGCAAACACCGTCGGGTCTGCTCATTTCAGTTTCAAACGGCAGATAGACTTCATAATCGTAAGCATCGTTTTCTTCACGCCAGTTTTTCCAATGCTGTTCAAGCGAGCATCCGCCTATAAACAGATTGCAGAGCAAAAGCTCTTTGCCCGCTGCTTTTGCCATATGGGGAAGAAATTTATGGGCGTTCGTTGAGAAACTGTTACCTATTGAAAGCACATTCATCTGTAATTGCCCCTCCTGATTAAAGAAAGAGTCTTTTTATCGTCATCGTTATTGCATCTTTCCATAATTACAAAATAGATTGTAACGAGGAAAAGATAGGGGAACGGAACAAAAATTCCGGGGTTCACAAAACTCATCATTTCAAGTCCGACATATGAAATAAAAGTCATCAAGTTAAAAAATGTGGGATTCTTGAAAAGTGTTCTGATTCTCAGAAAAATCAGAAAACCGTAGGCAAGAATGCCCGCAATGCCAAAGGAACCGATAACCTGAACGGGGGAACAGTGATACCAGCAAAGAGTGAACTCGGCATTGTTGTGAACATCGCTGTTGCCCATATATCCTATACCTCTGCCGAAGAGGAGATTTGATTTGAAATCCTCAATGCCCCTGGGAATAAGCTGAAGCCTGATTGCGTTTTCAGCGGGGCTGAGCAGTCTTTGAATAGTATAACTGACAATATCAAAAAGATAATGCCTCATAAGGAATGCAACGATAAGGCACACAAAGAAAACCGTGCAGATAATCGGTCTGTGGCGTTTATCGAGGAAGAACATAACGGTGAAGCATATTCCGAGTTCAATGAGTCCGAAAATCATACCGCCCCTTGAACCGGTAAGAATAATCGCAGCATATGAAAGCATACCAACGAAGAACCAGCCGAATTTTCTTGCTGAAAGATAGAATGCAAACGGCATTGCAAGCATAAGCATTGTTGAACCGTTGTTTCGCCATTGGAAGGGGAGAATATCAAATTTGCCGTTCAGTTCATCAAGTCTTGAAAGGTATTCTTCCGCAAGGCATACGCAAAGCACGATAATAACAACCGACATCATTTTTGAGAATTTATCCGTGAATATATATGTGTCGCGGGGTTTCAGCGATGAATTCATATAGGAGTGAATTATAAGCATTGCGAAACCGAGCATAAATATGTAAAACAGCGAAACGGGGGCAAAATATTCTTTTGCAGAGATTATACCGACACCGCCGAGGGTAACTGCAATGGAGGTTGCGAGGATTCCGAAAAAACAGCTTCCTCTTGAAAATTTGGTTTTATATACAAAGAAATGAGAAAGAATAAGTGCTGCAACGGGCGGAATAAGCCACCAGAATTTAATGAAATCATCGTAAGAATGCTTACACCGTATCGCAAAGCAGGTGGTTATGAGTATTATCTGAAGTGCGGGAAGGAAATCATCGCTGAGAGCCATTACAATACCGAGAATAACAATAAAAGTCACCGTACCGCCGATTTCATTGCCCGTAAAAACAATGAATCCGGCAGCAATAACAAGCAAAGCCGTAAAGAGGTCTGATGAAAAGAATTTTCTGATTTTCTCCATACTTTCTCCCCTGTAGTCAATAGGTTGAATACACCCTTAATATAACAATATTAAGATTTAAAGTCAATTAATATTACAATTTTGTAAGATATTTGAAACTTTCTGTTATCGGGCAGAAAATCAATTATGACAATATTGTAAATTTTGGCAAAAAGGCTTGATTTTTCCTTCAAAAGCTATTAAAATACAAATTAGCACTCAAGCACAAAGAGTGCTAAAATACGACAAATTATTATATCGGAGGTAATAGATATGACCATTAAACCCCTTGCAGACAGAGTTGTTGTTAAACTTGTTGAGGTTGAAGAAACAACAAGCAGCGGCATTATTCTTGCAGCATCGGCTCAGGAAAAGCCACAGATTGCAGAGGTTCTTGCAGTCGGCCCCGGCGGAATGGTTGAAGGCAAGGAAGTTGAGATGTATGTTAAAGTCGGTGACAAGGTAATCACAAGTAAGTATTCAGGCACCGAAGTAAAGCTCAACAAGGAAGAATATATCATCGTAAAGCAGAGCGATATTCTCGCAATTGTTGAATAATTGCAAACAGAAATTATAGGAGGATAATATAATGGCAAAGCAGATTATTTACGGCGAAGAAGCCAGAAAGGCTCTTCAGGCAGGCGTTGACAAGCTTGCAAATACAGTTAAAATCACACTTGGCCCCAAGGGCAGAAACGTTGTGCTTGATAAGAAGTACGGCGCACCTCTCATCACCAATGACGGTGTAACAATCGCAAAGGAAGTTGAGCTTGAAGACCCGTTTGAAAATATGGGCGCACAGCTTGTTAAGGAAGTTTCAACAAAAACAAACGACGTTGCAGGCGACGGCACAACAACAGCAACTCTTCTTGCTCAGGCTCTTATCAGAGAAGGTATGAAGAATGTTACAGCAGGCGCAAACCCCATGGTAGTAAAGAAGGGTATGGCAAAGGCTGTTGAGGCAGCAGTTGAGGCTGTTAAGGCAAACTCAAAGCCCGTTTCAAGCTCAGAAGACATCGCAAGAATCGCTACTATTTCTTCAGCCGATGAAGAAGTGG
>JAZNRG010000080.1:0-8357 GCA_045590575.1 Acutalibacteraceae bacterium
CCGTTCCCGGTGACGGCGACTTTGATTTTACTCCCGTTTTCGATATTCTTGCAGATGCAGATTACGAAGGCTGGGTTGTTGTAGAAGCTGAGCAGGATCCCGCAAAGGCTAATCCTTATGAGTATGCCTGCATTGCAAGAAAATACATCAGCGAAAAAACTGGTCTTTAATAAAAATTCAGTCCGCAGAACCGTTTGATTCTGCGGACTTTTTATATTCGGTTTCGGTTTCTTTGTCTTTCTTCGTGATGCACTTTGCACACAAGAATTGTGTCGCTTCCGATAACATCGATGTCTTCCCAACATATTCTGATTCTTTCCCTTCTGCCGAAGATTCCCCAATATTTCGGTCTGCCGAGAATAATCAGTGCAATAACTCTGCCGCAGCAGGAATCAACTTCAACATCGCTCACAAGCCCTATTCTGCATCCATCTGCCTTGTTGATAACTTCTTTACATCTTAATTCCGTTATACAGCAATTCATTCCATCACCCGATATAATTTATATGATGAATATAAAAAAACAGACCGACAAAGATGAAAAAGTCTTTGACCGGTCTGTGCTGTTTTCCGAAAGCTCTGAGAGGAATAACCTGCTCAGATTATATAAAATCACCCTTACGGGTTGATATTTTGAGGGGTTGCTCCTCAACCGTTGAGAAGTGCGTTGAGTTCAAAGATTTTGAAGAGCTTTTTGAATGTGAGAAACTTCTTCTCGCCTTCAATTTCCTTAAGGAGCTTTCTTTCAGCAGTGTAGTTTGATACTTCGTAGAAATTCATTACATTCATCCTTTCTCTTTTGTTGTATCTTTATTATACACGATATTTCAAAAATGTCAAGTCAAAATGCACAAAACAAACACCGAACTCTTGTGCATAATGCACAACAAATGATGTGTTTTAACGTTTGTGAAATTTGTGTATCATTTCCACAAAATATAATCCAATGCATAAAATTTTGGCTATATCTAACATATACGAGGTGCGTGTTTTGTTGATTGTGCACATATAACTGCGATTCCATTAAAATCGACAAAAAAAGTTTGTTTATTTTTTTATGTAAAAAATCAAAAAACGCCTGGAAAAACCAAGCGTTTTCTGTTAAAACTCTTTATCAATAACCATTTGCTTATAGTCGAGATATTCAAAACCGAGTTTTTCGTAAAGCTTCTTTGCTCCGTCATTTTCGTCGCCGACTTCAAGACGGATTCGTTTGAGCTTTCCCTTGAATTCTTCGGCAAGGAAAGAGAAAAATGCAGAGCCTATACCATTGCCCCGGAATTCTTCCTCAACAAAAAGCTCTTCAATCCAGGCGGCCATTCCGCCTACCTCAGTTTCAAACTTCATTGATACGATGGCATAGCCTGCTGTTTTGCCGCCACATTCAAATACAAATCCGTTCACGAGCTCGGGCATATCAAGTGCCGCATCAAAACACGACATCATAACTTCTTCAGGCGGGAAATGGAGCACGGCAGGGGGTGCGTAGAATTTTTTGACCATTACCGAAAATGCATTTCTGTCAGTTTCTATGAATCTTCTGAAATTTATATTCATTTTATTCTTCCTCGGTTTTAATCTTATTTGTATAAATGAAATCGCAAAGATATTCTTTTGCGGCATCAATGTCAATAACCTCAACCCACTGACCGTTCACAGTGTCGGGGTGCATATGATCATCAATGGGCACTCTCGTCTGCTCGATATCCGAAAGAATAAGGCTTGCCAACGCTTTGTAAGCAAGCGTTGTTATCTCTAATGAGGATAAATCTGTTCTGATAAGAGGGAACACTTCATTGATAATCTGAATCATTGCAGAAATCTCAGTGTTCTTTACTCTGTTAATAAGTGCACCGATAACCTTTCTCTGTCGGAATGTTCTCATGTAGTCGGAGTCAAGCTTTCTTATTCTGCAGTAAACAAGAGCCTCTTCGCCGTTAAGATTAACAATTCCGCTTTCAACATTCTGACGGGTTGTTCTGTTGATGAAGTCGGCTTCTTTTTCTGTGACTTCAACCTCAACACCGCCGAATTTATCGATAATCTGAGTGAACATATTGAAATCAACCATTATAAAATGTTCAATATCAACACCGAAGTTATATTCGAGAGTGTCAACAACAAGCTGCGGTCCGCCGCTTGAACAGGCAGAATTCAGCTTGGCTTTTTTGCCTTTTGACGGAATTTCTACCCAGCTGTCACGCAGGAACGATGTGAGCTTTATCTTCATATGAGCGAAATCAAACGAAACGAGAATCATGGAATCAGAGCGTGAGGATTCCGAAACGCTGCCGTCAACGCCGATAAGAAGTATATTTGTAACAAGCGGACTGTTTTTCAGTTCAAACGAAGAGATATATTCGTTTGTATCAAGGTCGCTTCGGGTGTAATCGGAAAGCGAAGCAAACACGAAAATGAAAACAAATGAAAAGAGAAACAGTGATAATATTATTGAACAGATAACCTTGAAAAACCTGTGCTTTTTCTTTTTAGGCGGTTCGTTTCCAGGCTCGGGAGGTGAGGGCGGTTCTTCAAGAAAATCAAAGGTTATTTCCTGAGGCTCACGCTTCTTCTTTGAAATATAAATATCTTCCATGGCGAATCCTTTCGTATTTCATTTCACCTCATTTTAACTTATAAAAACAATTTTAACAATAGACAAAATGTAAAAATATATTTTATTTGACTTTTTATAAAAGGTGATTTACAATATAAAAGAATGCGCTGAGTGAATCGGGCGGTTGCGGGCATCGCAAGATGCGTGAGGAAAGTCCGAGCTTCACAGAGCAGGATAACGGCTAACGGCCGCCGAGGGTGACCTTAGGGAAAGTGCAACAGAGATATACCGCCTGCATTTGCAGGTAAGGGTGGAAAGGCGAGGTAAGAGCTCACCGGCGTGCAGGAGACTGCACGGCCCTGCAAACCCTATCCGAAGCAACACCGACCGGAGGAGGAGCATTGCTCCGTCGCTTGCTCGGCGATACTCCGAAGGGTGGCTCAAGCGTTGCGGCAACGTAACGCGTAGATAGATAACCGTCTTAAATGACAGAACTCGGCTTACAGATTCTCTCGGCGCATTCTATTTTTATTTTTCAAAAGGTGTTATGGAAGAATTCGTTTCGGTTACCGGTGTTGTTGAATATATAACATACCGTAATAGTGAAAACGGCTACACTGTGCTTGATTTCTCAAGCGACGGTGAGCTTTATACTGCAACGGGCAATGTCGGTGAACTTTATTGCGGCGAAAGAGTAACCTTTTCGGGTCAGTGGACCGTTCATCCCACCTTTGGCAAACAGTTTAAAATCGAGTGTATCTGCAGAGAAATGCCCGAAACCGCTGCCGATATGCTTTCTTATCTTTCATCGGGAATCATAAAAGGCGTAAAAGAAAAAACAGCGCAGAAAATCGTTGAACGTTTCGGTGAAGATACATTTAATATAATTGAAAATGCGCCGCTCCGCCTTGCTGAAATCAAGGGTATTTCAAAAGACAGAGCGAGAGAGATTTCAGATGAATTCAGAAAAAGAGCTGCTGAAAGAGAAGCTCTTATTTCTCTTGAACGTTACGGAATGACTACCGCCGAGTGTCTGAGAGTTTTCAAAGTATACGGGCCCCGCTCGGTTGAAATTGTTGAAAAGAATCCTTATCTTCTTTGTTCCGACGGTATCGGAATAACCTTTGAAAAAGCCTGCAATATTGCAGATAAATTACCGAATCCTCCTGCTGATGAGTTCAGAATATCTGCGGGTATCATATACGTTGTCCGTCATAATTTGTATAACGGACACACCTGCCTCCCCAGAGAAAAGCTTATTCCGCCATGTGTATCGCTGCTACTTTGTTCCGATGACAGCATTGAAATTCAGCTCGATAAACTGATTGAAACAAAACAGCTTGTTTCCGATGTTATATACGGCAAAGAATTTATCTTTATGCCCGATATCTATGATGCGGAAAAGAGAGCGGCTTCCTCGGTTTTGTTTATGAAGCAGTTTGCTCCCAAGTGTCTTGACGATATTGATGAGCAGATAAACAAAGCAGAGCTCATCAGCGGTGTATGCTATAACGATATGCAGCGCCTTGCAATAAAGCTCGCCGTCGAAAAAGGTATCCTTATTCTCACCGGCGGTCCCGGTACGGGCAAAACAACAACTCTCCGAGGTATACTCAAGGTGTTTGAGGGTCAGGGTCTCGAGGTTGCGCTTGCCGCTCCCACGGGCAGAGCCGCAAAACGAATGAGCGAACTTACGGGCAGAGATGCCCAGACAATTCACCGTCTTCTTGAGGTTGAATGGGACAGAAACGACAGACCCGTTTTTCAGAGAAACAGACGCAATCCGCTCAGTGTGGGTGCGGTAATAATAGATGAGCTATCGATGGTTGATATCGTTCTGTTTTCGAGCCTTCTTGATGCTCTTCCCATCGGTTGCAGGCTTGTTATGGTCGGCGACTCAGACCAGCTTCCTCCCGTCGGCGCAGGCAATGTGCTCCACGATATGATAAATTCAAAGGCACTTCCAGTTGTTGAACTGAAAGAAGTTTTCCGTCAGGCTATGGAAAGTCTTATTGTTACCAATGCCCACAAAATCGTTAAGGGTGAATTCCCCGAAATAACAAGAACGGATGCCGACTTCTTTTTTCTTGATAGAAACGCTCCGTCAATGGCGGCAAAAACCGTAACCGAGCTCTGTGCCGAAAGACTTCCGAAGGCATATAAATATTCTCCTACAGATGATGTTCAGGTTCTTTGTCCGTCAAGAAAGGGTGAGGCGGGAACCGTTAATCTCAATAAATATCTTCAGGCGGCAATCAATCCGCCTGCAAAGCATAAGCGTGAGCAGGCTTTCGGTCAGCGCATTTTTCGAGAAGGCGACAAGCTTATGCAGATAAAAAACAATTATAATATAACCTGGACAAGTTCGGAAAAAGAAGGTATGGGTGTTTTTAACGGTGATATCGGTATACTTGATAAAATCGACCCCGTTGCCCATATACTCTATGTCCGTTTCGATGAAAAGTTGGCTGAATATCCTTTCGAGGGAAGCAGTGAACTTGAACATGCCTACGCCGTAACGGTTCATAAAAGTCAGGGTAACGAATTTGAAGCTGTTGTTATGCCTGTCAGCGGAGTTGTTGAACAGCTTGCGTACCGAAATCTGCTTTATACCGCTGTCACGAGAGCAAAAAAACTTATGATTCTTGTCGGCTCAAGAACTACGATAGAAAGAATGGTTTCCAATAACAGTAAGGCCAAAAGGTATTCGGCTCTCAAGAGTTTCATAATGCTCGGCGAGGAAGACCGATGAATATTATCAAATCATTATTGGTTGCTCTTGTTCCCGACAGATGTGCTTATTGCGGCAGAGTTATTCCGTCTGAATCGCTTATGTGTTCAAAATGTGAAAAGGAGCTTCCCAGAATTACGGGTACGGTCTGCAAAAAGTGCGGCAGAGAAAAAGATAAATGCAATTGCAGAGGTACGGAAAAGTATTTTTCTTCCCTTGTTGCTCCGTTTTATTTTGATGGCTGTGTAAGAAGAGGAATTCATATATTCAAATTCCGCAAAGGAATGCAGAATTATAAAGCCTATTCGCAGGAAATGGCAGATGTAATCAAAGAAAGGTATTCTGATATCGATTTTGATTTTATAACCGAAATTCCGATGACCGAAAAAAGCGAAAAAGCAAGAGGGTATAATCAATGCTTTTTGCTTGCAAAGGGGATAAGTGAAATTCTTAATATCCCCCATAATCCCGGTGTGCTTGTCAAATTAACCGATACAAAGAAACAGCATAATATTTCATATTATCTACGCAAAGGAAATCTGACGGGAGTGTTTGATGTCCGAAATCCCGAAGAAGTAAAGGGTAAAAAGATTTTGCTTTGCGACGATATTTCAACATCGGGCGAAACTCTGAATGAATGTGCAAAAATGCTTTGGCTCTATGATGCAGAGGAAGTTCGCTGCGTTTCTGTTGCATTGACTTTATCCAAAACCAAAACAAATGACATACATTATATATAAGGGCGGTGAAAATGTGGTTGGTACAAATATCGGCATAGATCTCGGAACAACATCCGTTGTTGTTTTTATGGAGGGCAAAGGTATAGTTATGACCGAGCCTTGCGTAGCTGCCTATTCGAACGAAACCGGCAAGCTTCTTGCTGTCGGCAAAAAAGCGTGGGATATGATAGGCAAAAATCCTGAAAGCATACGAGTTGTCAGACCTATGCAGAACGGCGTTGTTGCCGATTTCACCGCAACCAAACATCTTCTCCGTTCTGTTCTTTCAAGAATATGTAAGAATATGGTGTTCAAGCCCAATGTTGTTGTTTCCGTTCCGTCGATGGCAACGAGCCTTGAAAAACGAACAATACTCGACCTTGTAACTGCTGCAGGCGCCGCCAAAGCCTGCCTTATTGAAGAACCGCTTGCCGCAGCTCTCGGTGCGGGGCTCAAAAGTAACCGTCCCATCGGAGCAATGATTGTTGATATCGGCGGCGGTACAACAGATATCGCCGTAATCACTATGGGTTGTATTTCCGTATCCAAGTCAATAAAAGTTGCGGGCAACGCTCTTGATGATGCAATCGCAAGACAGCTTAAGCGCGAAAGAGATATTGTAATCGGAGATAAAACAGCAGAGCATATAAAAAGGCAAATCGGCTATTCATCGCTTCACGAAGTTGAACTCGGTCTGACCATCAAGGGTAAACATTATATCACCAATATGCCTGTCAGCGCAGAGGTGAGTTCAACCGAAGTTTATCTTGCAATGCGTCCTCAGCTTGAAGCAATCGCCGAGGGTGTAAGATCCGTTCTTGAAATAACACCTCCCGAACTGTCGGCTGATATCTGTGAATCCGGAATCAGACTTACCGGCGGCGGTGCACTTCTCAGAGGAATAGATAAATTGATTGAGAAGAAAACGGGCGTAAAAACAAGCGTTGCCGAATCTCCGCTAAACTGTGTTGCGCTTGGTACAGGCGAAGCACTTGCTCATATGGATATTCTCAGTCAGAACGGCTATGTTTTCAAAGCCCGTGATGAAATCGGAGGCTTGTCGCCCGAAACAACTGAATAAATGTATTTAAACCGTCCAACAATGTTTTCATAACATAAAAGGACGGTTTTTATTTATGAAAAAATTCCATATCGCAGAATGTTCAATTGCACTTGCACTTGTAATATCCATCTTGTCGTCGATTTTCGGATTTGCCACTGAATGCGATAATGTCAGAAACAAAGTTGTAAGACTCCATATTCTTGCTAATTCCGATTCGCAAGAAGACCAGAATATTAAACTGAAGGTAAGAGATACATTGCTTAGTAGCGGTGAAGAATTGTTCAGCGGAGAAACAAATCGTGATAACGCAGAAAAGATTCTTAATAAGAACAAGGACAATATAAAAAAAATTATAAATAATGTGCTGTTTGAAAACGGCTTTGAATATACGGCGGATGTGTATCTGATTGATGAATATTTCGAAACAAGAGAATATGACGGATTTATTATGCCTGCAGGAAAATATAAGGCGTTAAAGATTATTCTCGGCGAAGGGAAGGGACATAACTGGTGGTGTGTTATGTTTCCGCCGCTTTGTCTGCCTGCCGCAAAACAAAACGGAGATATAGATGCATTTTTCACGGAAGAAGGTGCGGAAATTATATCAAATCAGGATAAATATATAATGAAATTCAAAATAATAGAGATAATAGAAGGGATAAAGGAACGGTTAGTGACAAAATGAATAAAACAGAAAGAAAAAAGCAGTATAACTATATATCAAATTAACAACATTCAAAAATGTTGAAAAAAATTCGAAAAAAACTGTTGACAAACCAATTTCATTGTGTTATATTAGTCGAGCACTCCGCAAGAGAGCGGGTGCGGGAAGCACCTTGAAAATTAAACAACGATTGAAGAAAAACCCTTGAAGATTAATTTGAGTATGTACTTCAAGTACAGCAGTAATTCTCGAGAAAAACGAGAAAAGAGATGTCAGATGACATCATGAGCGATTAAGCTCTAAGAATGATTTGAACGCACGATAGTGCGTTTAGATATAATTTTTAGAGAGTTTGATCCTGGCTCAGGATGAACGCTGGCGGCGTGCCTAACACATGCAAGTCGAACGGAACTTTTACGGATTGAGGCTTCGGCCGATTGAAATTTAAGTTTAGTGGCGGACGGGTGAGTAACGCGTGAGTAACCTGCCTTTCACAGGGGGATAACGTTTGGAAACGAACGCTAATACCGCATAACATAGCGGAGTCGCATGGCTCTGTTATCAAAGATTTTATCGGTGAAAGATGGACTCGCGTCCGATTAGGTAGTTGGTGAGGTAACGGC